>CAMPAJ010000152.1 GCA_946631805.1 uncultured Eggerthellaceae bacterium | reverse complement strand
ACGAGCGCCAGCTCGTCGGGGTCCCGCTCCCAGTCGCATGCCTCGTATGTGATGCCCGGCCACATCGCGGCTCCTTGTCATCCAGTATACTTTCGTTCGACTTTATAGAAGCGTATTGTATTTCACTTCCGTTAATGACACAAGACAGGCAAGCTTCAGCTTGCCCGGGAACAGGATTTCGCCCTCGCGTGCGGAGCAGGTGCCCGTGGCACCTGCGTAGCTGAACCTACGACCTCCGGGTTATGAGGCCGCGTCGGGTCCCTGCTCATGTGGCGTACTTGCGATTAACGCGCGGCAATCTTGCGGCAATGCCCGACGTGATCGTGGCGACGGGCCGGAACTTGTAGCCTGTAGTAGTTCGGCCTGGGCACGCCTAGCAGCTCACATTGCGCTGATATTCGCTCGAAGGAAGCTGCGATAACGGCGAACGCCGGCCGTTACCCGGCATCAGCGGGGTATATCACGACAGCCTGAGCGAGAAAGCGGCCCCGTAGGCAAGGTGGAAACCCGCATCCATCCTGCCTACGGGGCCGGCATGTCCCGAACCGGGTTGGCTATCCGCGCGCGAGCGACTTGCGCAGAACGCGCTTGGGGTCCTTGGCCACCAGGTAAACGGCCCAGGCGGCCAGGCCGACGATCACGACGAGCAGGCCGAGCACCGCGTCGTCGAGCATCGCGGCAGTATCCGCTATCTCGATGAAGCCCTCGCCTTCTATGAGGCCGTTAATGCCATCGACGGTCCACATGAGGCTTGCGCCCCAGTACATGAGGGCAAGAACGCCCAGGTGAAGCTTGCTGTCCGGCGCCGTGGCGTACCAGGCGATCGTCGCGATTGCGGCGGCGCAGAGCGTGATAACGAGCGTCATGGCGTTACGCTCCTTCCGCTGCGGTCGACGGCTGGCGCTTCACGGCCATGTCGGCCACGAGCGTCACGATGAACCAGGTGACGGTGACCAGCACCGCCATGCCGACGCCCACCGTGCCCATCTCGCCGAGCATGACGGGAATCTCGGTGGGGTCGTTCATCGCCGTGAGGAACGGCGGGAACGGCACGACCTCCCCGTGCCACATGTGCTCGATGGCCAGCAGGATGACCCCGCCCCAGAGCATGTTCATGAGCCAGCCGAGCTTACGGGTCCAGCAGATGCCGTCCTTGGACGGGTCAGTGAGCTGGTTGCCCTCGGCGTCGACAATGCCCTTTTCGATCTCGCTCTTCTTGACGGCGGCGCGCACCGCCGTGACGACGATCGCCTCGCCGCCGCTTACCAGGAAGCAAGCCATTTCGTCTCCTTTCGATGGGTGTTACAACTCCTTTAATAGTAACACCACTGGTTTGTGAAGAGAACATTATTTGAGAATTCGTAACACTTCGACGACGGACGGTCCTCCTAGGAAGCATCCACATTGTGACCGCGCCCGATACGCGCCCTGTATGAAGTCGTCCTAGGGGGTAGGGGCATCGGATGGGATCGGTATTGGCGGTGGCGTTGAGGTCATCCACCGCCGTGTAGGATCGGAGGTCGGAAATCGGCTTGATGTTGGGCACGACGCGCCTCCGTCTGCGGGATCGACGACCGGACGCTTCTTGCCGTCTGCCTCGGTAATTCCAGACGCTGCGCGCTCATCCCACCATGGAGCGTTTCGGGTTCGCTCCGACAGTATTAAAGGGTATGCCTCCGAATCGCACTCGGGCAGGGGGAATGGGCCCCTTTCGCTGCTGTCGATAGGCGAGATGCAGCGACGCGGGTTGGGATTCCGATTCCCCCCGCTGGTACCGCGATGCCCCTGAAACCGCGCGACATCCCGAGAACATTCCCCCCGAATTCCCCCGCGCGATTATCTGCCAGAAAGATAAAAGGGGTCCGGAAACCGACTTCCCGACGGTTTCCGGACCCCTTCCAAATGACCGAGAAACAGGCCGCGGGGTAAACTTTTTCAACCGAAAAATTCCCCGCAATAAAAAATCCCCGACCGTTTTACCAGGTCAGGGACTTGATTTTGGTCAAGGGGGTTCGAACGCCCGGAAAACGAGCCAGTGGCTCGTTTTCAGTGAGAACAGGCAAGCTTCAGCTTGCCCAGGAACAGGATTCGAACCGACGACCTTCGGGTTATGAGCCCGACGAGCTACCAGACTGCTCCACCCCGCAATATGTGGAATTCCGTATTCGGTTTTCAATGCTGCGACGTGGGTTATGAGGGCGTGAAGACGACCCGACAGTGCATGACACGAAACGACATAAGTACCCTCTACCAGCCCTTTTCGATGACACTGGTATCTATGCGAGACACGATGCGACACTGGTTTTTGGGCGGAGTCACGGCACCCACTAGGCAAACGCCCAACTCGGGTGCCGAGGAAGGAAGGTAGCTATGTCGGCCACGAATACCGATTGGACCGCCCTGCAGCAGGCCGAGAACAGGCCCTATTTCAAAGCCGACCTCTGCTGCTACTCGCTCGAGAAGAAGAAGGCGATCTGCAACGAGATGGTCTCGACCAGCAAGGCCGTGCTCGTAGGCGAAGGCGACCCGCTCTATAGGGAGTTTCAGGCTATCTCGGCAACACTACCTCAGAGAAGAAAAACTAGGCGGGCTTTCGTAAGCCCGCCTTCAGCAAGGTATTAGATGGGCGGCATCCCATCAAGGTGTGAACCTTATTAGAAATAGCAACACTTAAGGTTACGATTATCAAGAACGTAGCACTATTAGCGGCGCGAGCGCGCGGTCGAGGATGCCGTTAACCTTGGCTATGGCCATGCCGTAATTCGTGCACGGAATGCCTTGTGCGGCCGCATGGCGTAAACGCCAGCGCATTTCGCGCTCGTTGAGCATGCATCCGCCGCAATGAACGACCAGAGCGTATGCGGAAAGGTCATCGGGGAACTCGCCGCCCGACGTGAACTCGAACGCGATGTCGCAACCTGCGTAGTCGCTGATCCATTTAGGCAGCTTGACCGTGCCGATGTCCTGGCATTGGCAGTGATGCGTGCAGCCCTCGGCGAGGAGCACTTTGTCCCCGTCGGCGAGGTCGTCGAGCGCGGTTGCGTTTTCCACTTGCGCGTCGAGATCCCCCTTGTAGCGCGACATGAGGATGGAAAACGAGGTGAGCGGGACGTCCTCCGGGACGATTTTCGAAACGACCCCGAACGCCTGCGAGTCGGTGACGACCAGGCGCGGTGGCCGGGCGAGCGACGCGAGCATCGACTCGAGTTCGGTTTCCCGTGTCACATGCGCATGCGCACCGGAATCGAGGATGTCTCTGATCGTCATCTGCTGAGGCAGGATGAGCCGACCTTTGGGGGCTGCCGAGTCGATGGGGGTGACGAGAACGATGTCGTCACCGGCCTCGATTAGGTCGCTCAAGATGTAGCGCTCGACTTGCGACCCGACGGCAAGCTTGCCAAGCGTCTCCTTCAGCTCGTGGATGCCGGCTCCCGAGACGGCATCCGTGTTTACGCGCGCGTGGGGTACCGCCGCATCGGTCGCGATCTCGACCGCCCCCACGTCAATGTCGGAAAGGTCGCTCTTGTTCATCGCAATGACATGCGGCACGCCGCGCTTGTTGAAAAGGTCGACGAGTTCGCGGTCGCCGGCCGCCATGCCCTTCGTGGAATCGACCACGAGCACGGCGATGTCGGTCGAGTCGATTACGCGCCGCGCCTTCCTGACGCGCAGGTCCCCGACTTTGCCCGCATCGTCGAGCCCCGGCGTGTCGATGACGAGCACCGGGCCGAGCGGCAGAAGCTCCATGGCCTTGCGCACCGGATCGGTCGTCGTACCCGCTACATCGGAAACCACGGCCAAGTCTTGGCCGGTCACCGCGTTCACCGTGCTCGACTTGCCCGCATTGCGCAAGCCGAAGAAGCCGATATGGATTCGCTCTCCGCTCGTCGCATCGTTCAAACTCATGGCGTCCTCGCTTAGAACCTGAAATCGTTGCCGCGCCCGTCTATGATATCGCGAATGTAGCGCTGCGCTTGCGTGCGGCGACGTTCATCGGGGATTTTCTCAAGCTCGCGCCTAATCATGTCCATGCCCTTCTCGCGCGTGCCATCCGTTGCATAATCGACGAGGTATTCGGTCAGCGTCATGAGCGCGTTCGGGTGGCAGTAGTTCAGGATCTGCCCGTTCTTGCAGAACTGCATGAAGCGGTCGCCCGTGCGCCCGGCGCGGTAGCACGCCGTGCAGAAGCTGGGGATATGGTCGTTGTCCATGAGCCACGAGATGACCTCGTCGAGCGTGCGCTGGTCCGACACGTCGAACTGCTCAGTGTCGTGGGGCCGCGCCTCCTCGACGTAGCCGCCCACGCTCGTGCGCGAGCCGCCCGAGATCTGCGATATGCCGTACCGCAGCGCCCTCTCGCGCACAGCCTGCGACTCGCGCGTCGAGATGATCATGCCGGTGTAGGGAACGGCGACCCTGATGAGCGCGATGATCTTCTCGAACATCTCGTCGGGGATGCCGTTGTCGAACGCGTCGGGGTCGATGTCCATCGCCGGCTTCACGCGGGGCACGCTGATGGTGTGGGGCCCGACGCCGTGGACGGCCTCCAGGTGCTCCGCGTGCATGATGAGCCCGGCGAACTCGTAATCGTAGCCCTGCAGCCCGAACAGCACGCCGAGCCCCACGTCGTCTATGCCGCCCTCCATCGCGCGGTCCATGGCCTCCGTGTGCCAGTTGTAGTCGCTCTTCGGCCCCGTGGGGTGCAGCTCCTCGTACCCCTCCTTGTTGTAGGTCTCCTGGAACAGGACGTAGGTCCCGATCTCGGCCTCCTTGAGCATGCGGTACTCGTCGACCGTGGTGGCCGCGATGTTGACGTTGACGCGGCGGATGGCGCCGTTCCTGTGCTTGACCGAGTAGATCGTGCGCATGCTCTCGAGGATGTAGTCGATGGGGTTCATCTTCGGGTCCTCGCCCGCCTCGATGGCCAGGCGCTTGTGGCCCATGTCCTGCAACGCGACGAC
>CAMPAJ010000151.1 GCA_946631805.1 uncultured Eggerthellaceae bacterium | reverse complement strand
AGCGCGCCCAGCGCCGCATTCCCGTTAACTACGCGAAGCGCGTGCAGGGTCGTCGCATGATGGGTGGCCAGAACACCTACATCCCGCTGAAGGTCAACGCTGCCGGCGTTATCCCGATCATCTTCGCGAGCTGCCTGATTTACTTCCCGGCTCAGCTTGCGGCGCTGTTTAACGTCGATTGGCTCAAGGCTTTCGCCGATGCGGTGTCCACGGGCTGGCTCAACTGGATTCTCACGCTGGTCCTCATCGTCTTCTTCGCGTACTTCTACACCTCGATGGTGTTCAATCCCGAAGAGACGAGCGACAACATCCGTAAGCAGGGTGGTTTTATCCCGGGCATCCGTCCTGGCAAGAACACGACCGAGTACATCCGCAACGTGCTGCGTCGCATCACCTTGCCGGGCGGTCTGTTCATCGCCGCTATCGCGGTCGTCCCGTCCATCCTGTTCTTCTTCACGGGTAATCAGCTTATTCAGGCGTTCGGCGGCACGTCCATCCTCATCATGATCGGCGTTGCACTCGATACCATGATGAAGGTCGAAAGCCAGCTGAAGATGCACAATTACGAAGGCTTCTTCAAGTAGTTGCACGCGTCTCATTGCTTTGTGACTGAAAGGCCGAGGATTTGTTCCTCGGCCTTCTTGCGTTTTGAATAATTTGCTACCCTATTGCATGTAGTGTTTTGCAGGATCGATGAAAGGGGAGGGCATGAGCAAGACGACAAGATACATGGCTATGGTGTTCGTTGCAGTGCTTCTAGGGGTGTTTCTCGCCGGCTGCTCGAGCCAGCCGGCGGCCTCTTCGGCGTCGGCAGAAGCGTCGGGTTCTGAAGCTTCGGCGAGCGCGAGCGCTCAGAGCGCGGAACCCACGACCGAAGAGCTCTTAGCCGAGCTGAGCGCCATCAAGGGCCTTGAAGATTGCACATCGCTCACCATGACCATGAACGGCGAGATGAAAATCGATATGAACGCGATGATCGCCGCCGCGGGCGTGAGCGCATCGGCCGCGAGCGCGGATGCTTCGGATGAAGCCGCCTCCGAGGATTCGCAGACGAGCATCCCCATTAACTCCGTGGCCAAATACGATATGTCGGGTGATGCCATAAAGGCGCTTGTGACATCTGAGGCTATGGGCATGACGCAGGACCTGTACATCAACGGCTCCGATGCCGTTGTCGTTATGGGCGACGAGGCCTATAGCGCTACGCTGGACGAATTGAATATGAGTCAGTACGCTGATGCGGAATCGTTGCTCAAATCGCAGGGCGGAAGCATTGATGCCATCAAAGACTCCATCACCGAAATCACGAAGGGAGCTCAGGATGAGGGTTTCGTGTACACCGTCAAGTGCGATCCCGAGAAGTTCCTAGCTCTGGCGGGCACCGACATGAGCGCGCTCGAGCAGTTCGGGGATGCGCTTAAAATCGATGCGGTTACCATGTACTATTTCGTCGATGCTGACGGAAACCTCTCGGGTACGGATATCGACATGCAATCCAAGGGCTTCACGATGCAGATGAATATAGTCGTGACCGATGTAAATGCCACCGAGGTTCCCGATGCTCCCGAGCCGACGGCTGCCTATAGCGATTTCGTCGCTCAGGTGAACGAGGCTGTTCAGGAGGAGGCGTCTGCCGCTGCCGACGCTGCGTAGGAGAGCGTTTAGTTCGCGCGTTAACCGATTGCAACCAGGGGGCTGCCGCAAATGCGGCGGCCCCTTCGTTTGGATGCGCCTAGTCCAAGTTGATTGGGTGGCGAGAATGCACATTTTGTTTGAGCTGGTTCGATTGGGCGGGATGGAGGCGCTTAGCAACGCTAAGATGGTTGGCTATGAGCGATTTGTCCATTCCATACATAATCTGTTCCATCTTGGCGTTCGTGCCGGCCATCGTGCTGCACGAGATGGGGCATGCGTTTGCGGCTTACAAGCTGGGCGACCGCACGGCGCAAAGCCAGGGGCGCCTGTCGTTCAACCCGCTCAATCACATCGATCCGTTTGGCACGGTGCTCATGCCCTTGCTCCTTATGGCCATGAACATGCCCATTTTCGGTTACGCGAAGCCCGTGCCGTACAATCCACAGTACTTCGAGGACCCGCGTAAGGGCGATCTTATCGTGGGGCTCGCTGGTCCAGCTGCCAACTTGCTGCAGGCGCTCGTGGGCACTGCTGTGGCATGGATGTGCCTTCAGGCGCTGCCGGTTGGGCAGTTGGTTAATTCCAGCGAGATCTTGGCTTACGTGTTTTTGTACTTCCTGCCGTATTACGTGCTGATCAACCTCTTCCTCATGTTCTTCAACCTGCTGCCCATCCCGCCGTTGGACGGCTCGTCGATCTTTGCGTTCTTCTGCCCGGTGGAGCATCTGGGCACGTATTACAAGATACAGCAGTATGCGCTGCCCATCTTCCTGTTGATCATCATCGTGGTGCCACAGGTGCTGCCAGTCGACCCCATCGGGGCTTACCTCAATCTGACGGCTTATAACCTGTTCGATTTGATGTTTCCGTACTAGGTGAGCCCATGTCGTACCGCGTTCGCACCGATAGCTTCGAAGGGCCGTTCGATATCCTGCTGTACCTGGTCAGCCGCCAGCGTGTGGATATCGGTTCCATCAACATCTCGGACATCGCCGACCAGTACCTTGCCGAAATCGCGCATATGAACATGGTCGATTTGGATGTCGCAAGCGATTTTCTGCTCGTGGCTTCCACGCTGCTCGAGATCAAGGCCGCGAGCCTCATTCCGCGCGATAAAGACGATGCCGAGCAGGAGCTGGTGGAGCTCGGTCCCGACGAGGCGCGCGAGCTGCTGGTAGAACGGCTGCTCGAATACAAGAAGTTCAAGAACGCTGCCGCCATGCTCGAAGGGCGCCAGGTTGCGCAGGAGCGCCTGCATGAGCGCCCATTCGGTCCCGATGCCGAATTCACCCGCGTCATGCCCGACTTCTTGCGCGACGTGCCTCTGGAATCACTCGCGTTTCTGGCGGCAGGTGCGTTCGCGCGGCGCGAGACCGCGCTTTTGGAATCGGAGCACATCGCAGCCAAGCCCATACCGGTCGAGGTGCACGTGCGCGCCCTGCACGCGCGCATACGCAATCGCAAGGAGCTGCGGTTCTCGGAACTCGTGAATGCCGAAACGCCGACGCCCATCGTCGTGGTCACGTTTCTGGCGATTCTGGAGCTGTACAAGCGTGCCATGGTCGACGTCGTGCAGGACGAGGCGTTTGGCGATATACGTATTTCGTACGTCGAGGGCTCGGGCGAGCTGATACTTGACGAAGACGAGCTGGAGTAGCGGGCGGGTAGCCGTCGCGATGGCGAACCGCTTGGCGCGTTGCTGGGCAGGGCGTCGACTGGTTGCGCGTAGATTAGTTGATGGGCGGGCGGCGATGCGCTGCAGGAAGCCCGCTGAAACGGAGAGCACATGTTTGAAGGGATAGAGCTACAGCAGTTGCCGGCAGCGATTGAGGCGCTGCTGTTCGTGAGCGACGAGCCGGTGAACGCGGTCGTGCTCGCGAAGATGTTCGACGAGAACGTCGAGGAGATCGAGGCTGCGCTCGATACGCTCAAACGTCGTTTGGATGAAGGCGAGAGCGGCATTCAATTGCGCGAAGTCGCCGGTGGCTGGCGTTTGTACACCCATCCCGCGTACCATGAGCTCATTCAAAAGTACGTGTTGTCGTGGGACACGCGCCGATTGTCGGGGGCTGCGCTCGAGACGCTGGCCATCGTTGCCTATTCCCAACCCGTTACCCGAGCTCAGGTCTCGGCTATACGCGGTGTCGCCTCCGATACGGTGCTCGCCACGCTTGTAGACCGCGGTTACGTGCGCGAGGTGGGTCCCGCAGACGCGCCTGGGAATCCCATGTTGTACGCGACGACGCAGACGTTTTTGGAAAAGTACGGCTTGCGTTCGGTTGCCGATTTGCCTGATTTGGCGGAATTCGCGCCGGACGAGAAGACGGCCCAGCTCATCCGCGAGCGCTTGGGCGCGCCAGCACCCGAAGCTGCTTCGGGGTTGCCGGGCGAAGGCGGCGCTTGGATGCTGGCGGCGGCTTCGAGTGGTGCGCGGCAAGACGGCTCCGAGTCGGAGGCTATGAGCGAGCTCGCTTCGCGGATTCCGTCGGTAGACGCCATGGCGTCGGATGCGGTCGCGAGCGCCCTGGGCGTCGTGGAGAAGATCGACTTCGACAGCCTCACGTTCAACACCGACGACGAATAGCGATATATTTCGAAACATGGCAGGAACGGAGCACATACCATACGAGATGCGGCCGGATGACGGTCACGGCGGGAGGGTCGTGCCCATGCGCCTGCAAAAGTTCCTGGCGCGTGCCGGCGTAGCTTCGCGCCGTTCGTCCGAAAACCTCATGACGGCGGGGCGCGTAACCGTGAACGGCGAGGTCGTGAGCGAGCTCGGCGCCAAGGTCGATCCGCTCGTCGACGTCGTTGCGGTTGACGGGCGAGAGGTCGCGTTCGCGAATGCCCCCGTGACGATCATGTTGAACAAGCCCGCGGGCGTCATCACGACCATGAAGGCGCAGTCGGACCGTCCCATCGTCGCCGGTCTCGTGCCGACGGACCGGTATCCCGGTTTGTATCCAATCGGGCGTCTGGATGCCGATACGACGGGCATCCTGCTGTTCTCGACCGACGGGCAGCTGGGCAACAACCTGCTTCATCCGAGCCGACATGTCCCGAAGACGTATGTGGCGCAGTTGAAAGCCCCGCTCTCGAAGGCGGCCGCCGAAGCGTTGCGCGCGGGCGTGCAGCTCGACGATGGGCTGGCCCAGCCCGCCGAAGTGGAAATCGTGCCCGACGACGAGCTGCCTTTCGGCCATCGCAAGGCGAAGACGTCCGCGCGCGGGCGCAGCGGGTCGTCGCAGGAGGGGCGCGCATCCCGCCCGAGCGGCAAGCTTGTGCGCATCACGGTGCACGAAGGGCGCTACCATCAGGTCAAGCGCATGTTCGA
>CAMPAJ010000150.1 GCA_946631805.1 uncultured Eggerthellaceae bacterium | reverse complement strand
GGCGACCCCGTCGCCGGCGACGGCGCCCATCCAGCCGATATTGGAGACGTGGGCGGAATAAGACAGCGAGACGGCCGCGGCCTCATCGGGCCGCGCAGGATCCGCCTGGCCCCCGTCGGCCTGCGAGGCCTCGGACTGGACGGTGACGGCCTGCAAGGCCTCGGCCTGGGCGCCGTCTCGGGCGTCGGCCTCCCCCTCGGCGGGCTGCGTCTCGCCGGCCGCGGCCAGCGCGCCCCCCGCGGCGGCGGGGACGGCGTAGGCCGCGGGCCCGCACAGGGCCAGGGCGGCCGCGACCGCGAGGACGGCGACGGCCCCGGAAACTCGTTTCATGGAGCGTTTCATGGAAAATCCCCCTAATCTAGCAACGGTTTCAAGTCTACTAGATTGGGGGGGGACGGGAGCCAAGGCATTATGGACAGATCGGCTAATAGCATCAACCGTAACGACGACGATGGTTTAACAAGACAACAGACATGACCGCACCGATTTACACACCGAGCCAATAAACCCTATTGAAACCCCGCTGTCTGCACGAATCACGGTATTAAATCAGACCTCAACTCAGACTCATAGCAGATTGAACGCCCTCATCAGCGGGCAATTCGGCACAAATCGTTAAAGCACGCGACAGGCGAAAAGAACGTAACATTCCCCTCGAAATACAGTGAAACATTCTCCAATCTAAGCTCATCAACAGCAGCCCACTCAATGCCGTCGCGGTGCCGGACCAACAGATTGGCGACCACCGTCGTCCAACTCGTGCCTATCTACATATTTTCCAGCAATCAATCGGCGTGCCCCGCCGATCTCTCATCTACACTTCTCGCTTTCCCAGAGCGTTCGCAGCCATGCGCTTGCACGCGCCCAGGCGCCCAAACCTCAAGACGTCGTAATCGAACATGAGTTTTTTGCGCGAACGAGCAGCAGGCGCCTTACCGACAAACGCCGCACGCACCATAGCAGCAACAGAAGGAGCGCATTGTGCGAGCGCAGCATCGCTGCCCACGGCAGAACCGGCAAGCGCCGCGGCAACGGAAGCAAGTACCTTGCCGCAGTCTGAACCCAGCAACCTGAGCGCATCGTACAGCACCAGATCACACAGGAAGTACGCCAGGTCATCGGCATGCTGGACACCGAGACCGTCGCGCTGCCAGTCAGCCAGCACCGCGGAGTAAATCTTCACGTGTTCCAGCAAGCGCGTCTCGTCGTCATAGCGCATGGTGTCCATGAGCGAACCTTTACGTGCCACGCGATAGTCGTACAGCTTGTTCGAGATAAGCGCAGTCTTGCGCGAGCGACCGTACACGGCAAAATCGAAGACCTGATCCTCGCCATACTTAACGGTTTCGTCGAACACGATCCCGCTACCCAGCAAAAACTCACGCTTGCAGGCGGTACGCCATGCAAAGGGACGAGACGCTTCCTTAAACAGCAGGTCGGAGCTATAGCCCTCAAACGAAACGTCGCGTGGACTCAGCACATAGTTAAGCCACGGATACCCCGCGTCGAGCGGATACGGGTTTGCGCCAAAGGTCAAAACGTCGCAGTCCTCGCGCTCAAACGTATCGACGATTACGCGACATGCGTCAGGAGTAAACCGATCGTCAGAATCAAGGAACGCGACGATAGGGGCAGATGCCGCGGCGATGCCCGCGTTACGCGCACTCGATAAACCTCCGTTGGGCTTGTCAACCAACTTAAAGCGCGCATCACGCTCGCAGTAAGACACGGCGATATCGCGCGACCCATCCGGCGAGCCGTCGTTGACAAGCACACCCTCCCAATCGGTCATATCCTGCGCAACCAGAGAGTCCAAGCACCAAGCCAAGCACTGCTCGACCTTATAAATAGGAACAGCGACAGAGATTTTAGGGATTCCCATACTTCAAAACTCCTACCGTGCCGTCGGCACGTCGTCGGGATGCGGGTCATCGCCGTAGGCGCGCTGATACGTCAGCACGCGCCAGACCAGCGGTAAGCCACCGATCTTAAAGTAGTGCTTAAACGTATTGAGCTTGCCAGGCTTTTTAAAGTCAAAGCGCGAATCGATATAGGCACGGGGCGACTTGACCATCAGGCGCAAGTCGGTCTCGCCACGCGGATCAAACAGCGACAGGTCAAAGCGACCGGCGTCCCAATCGGCCTTCAGCTCGGGAGATGCCTTCTCCCAAAACTGCCCGCGTAACTCATCGACCAGGCGCTCATCATTCCAGCGGTACGTATCGACCTTCATGCGCATTAAAATGCCCTGGAGCCGAGCCTTGAGCTCGGGACGCTCGTCCAAAAAACGTTGCATCTCGGCATATTCGTCGCACACGCAAAATACCTTGTTGGGCGAATTAACGGAGCTCTTCTCGTTATCCTGGCGATAGCACAAAATGGGGTCCGCAATAAACGCGGCACGCTCGGCGCATGCCCAGACCTTAAAGTTAAAACCCGCATCCTGATACGAGGCACCCGGCGTAGGAAGAAACCGAATCTGATTGTCGTTAAGGAACTTGCGTCGATAGATGGCAGACCAAATGGAAGGTTTGCGGTAGAAGATACCCGGACGATCGGCGGGGCGATACGCGGCACCCGTCATATACTCGTCGATGATCCCAAACAGCTCACGGCGCTCGCTGGGCGTGGACCAATACAGATAAAAGTCGCCCTTAACGACATCGGCATGCTCGGCGTCGGCCTTAGCAACCAGCTTTTGAAGCGAATTCTCGAACATAAAGTCATCGGACTCCAAAATGCCCACGTACTCGCCACGCGCCATGTCCAGGCCGCGGTTCATCGAGTCGCCGTAGCCGCTATTGGCCTTGTCAATCATCTTCACGCGCGCATCGCGATCCATGTACTCGCGGATAATATCCGGCGAGCTATCGGTAGAGCCGTCGTTGATGCAGATGATCTCAATGTCCTTGAGCGTCTGCGCAACAGCAGAATCGAGGCATTCGCGCAGGTAGCGCTCAACGTTGCAGATGGGAACAAGCAGCGAAACTTTAGGGGTATCAGAGTTCTGCAAGAGAACCTCCTGTTGAATAGCGTGTAACAGGGTTATTTTAGCAGCCGAGTTGCGGCGGGTGGCAGCGCTTGGAATTAGATAAAGCGCTCCAGGCAGGCCTTGAGACCGCGGGTCGAAAGATAGAACAGCGTGGCGTCTGCCATCGAAACGCCCGAGGTCGCCGCAACGAGCTTGTGGGCAACACGGAGAACGGCGCCCTTGGCAGTCATATCCGCCCACTCAGTTCCCAAAAACGTCGTGAGGTCCATGTTGACGCGAGCCGCCACGCGATGGAAGTCATCGGCATCCAAGCGTGCCAGGTCGAACACAATGAGGTCCAAAAACCAAGTTATCAGCTCGCCGGGGCACAAGTCCAAAAGACCGTAGGCCGCCCAGTCCTCCAAGACCTCCTCGAGCATCCTCATGTGGGCGTCAAGCTTTTTGGCACGAGCCTCGTCACTGTTGAACTCATGCGTCGCCGATTCGCTCTCCATCACGTAGTGGTAGAACTTGTCCGGTATGACGACGGTCTTGCGGGCAAGCGCATAAGCCGCAAATTGAAATACGACATCCTCGCCCAAGGCCAAGCCGGGAGCAAAGCGAATGCCTTCGCGATTGAGCAGCTCGCGCGAAAAAGCCGCGCGGCACGCATACGGCTGCGCATTCGCATGAAACAGCAGCTGGGGATCACGAGCGCCGAAGGTACTAGCTTTGGGGCTCATGAGATCCTGAACACGCTTGGACGCGGCGTCGGACGGCTCGCAGACACCACCGAATACGGCGACCTCGGCATCCGACGACTCCATGGCCTGCAGCACGCGCTCCACCGTTTGGGCGTCGAGGTAATCGTCGGCGTCTACAAAGAAAACCACGTCGCCCTTGGCGACATCGATACCGGCGTTTCGAGCGCACGAGACGCCAGCGTTTTCCTGGTCAATCACCAGCACACGGCCGTCGGTATGGGCAATCTGGCGCAAGACGCTTAGCGAGTCATCTGCGGACCCGTCGTTAACGCAAATAACCTGAATCGAGCGCTCCGACTGCGCCAACAGCGAATCGAGGCATCGCCGAATCGAGCGCGCCGAGTTGTATACGGGAACGACAATAGTCGCTTTGGGAATCGAAGCCTCTCCCATGTCGACCTACCCCCTCAGCGATTCGATGAGGAAGGCGGCGACCACACCGGGGCCTCCGACCGATGCGTAGTACTTGGCACGCCCCAAGGCACCATCCGTCGCAAAACTCGGATGCTCGTCAACCCAGCCCTCAGGATCTTTGAGGATGGCAGCAAGATTCGCGCGCTTCCACGGCTTGAGGTCGTCAAGCGAAAAATCCCCCGCGTCCAAGGCCGCCTGAAATTCCTTGGCCATCTGAACCAGGAACTCCTTATAGAATTTGGGCGCCAGGCGCACGTAGTTCCACATGTACGAATCGTACTTAATGAGCTGATTGAACTTGAGCATGCGGGCGACGTCATCACTTGCGTGGTCGCGAGCATAATCCTCTCGAATCCAACGCTCGATCTCGGCATACTCGGTATTGACGCAAAAGACCTTGGCTGAAGAATTAACCGAGGAATTCTCGTTGTCCTGGCGATACGACAGCACGGCATCATGCAGGTAAACGGCCTTGTCGGCGCACGCGATCACCTTAAAGGCGAATGACGTGTCCTGAAAGGATGCCCCCGGAGTCGGCAAGAACTTGATGCCGTTGCGCTCAAGAAAATCGCGACGGTACACGGCCGACCAAATCGACGGCTTTTGCTTAAAGAACTGCGTCGTGTCGCTCGGATGCACCGGCTTGTCACAGTCCCTTGCCTTAAACATCTCGTGCAGCGAGCGGCGCTCCTCGGGCTTAGACCAGTAGAAGTCAAAATTCGCCTTCGCAAAGTCGGCGTTACTGCTCTCGGCTGCCAAGACCAGCTTCTCCAACGCATCGGGCGCCATAAAGTCATCAGACTCTAGAATGCCCACGTACT
>CAMPAJ010000149.1 GCA_946631805.1 uncultured Eggerthellaceae bacterium | reverse complement strand
TCCCGCAAGGTGAGCGTGTTGCCCTCGATGGCGTTCGAGTTGTAGGTGAACTCGATCGCGAACTCTTCCATGAGCCGGGATAGCTCTCCTTCGGTAAACGGCCTCAACGAATCGAGCTGGCGTTTCTTCTCGGCTATGACGTCCACGTGGTCGGGCACATGGGATCGACGGGCGTCGCTTGGTTTGATGGCTTCTGACGGTATTTTCCACGCACGACCGTCCTGAATAGCTCCTGCGATGCGCCCGTTTGCGCAGAGCGCCCGCACGCGGCGCTCCGAAACCCCCCATTTTTCAGCTGCTTGCTTTACAGAGACGTACACAATATTCCTATCGGTATGAAACGTTGCGACTTATCGGAATAATATAATACATCCAAGAGGCGAGTTGCGGGACGGCGATTTGTGTGTCAGGGGGACGTTTCTCTTGACACACCTGGTGATCGCGCCGTTTGCGTTAGGGGCTGTGTCAAGAGAAACGTCCCCCTGACACAAGGAACATCCTGGTACTCTTTCTTGGTTCTCATTCGAACCGGGCGGCCACTTCTTCCAGGTGCTTGACGATGGGCAGGTGCTGCGGGCAGGCGCGCTCGCATTGACGGCAGCCGATGCACGAAGATGCCTTGCCAAAGGTGCGGGTTAGCGCGTTGTAATTCGCAAACGAGACCGTCCAGCCTTTGTGTTCCATATCCTCTCGCATGAGCTCGTTATACAGCGAGAAGTACTGCGGTATGGCGATGCGCAACGGGCAGCCTTCGGTGCAGTAGGAGCAACCGGTGCACGGAATCGCGACCTGGGCGTTGATGAGCTCCGCGGCTTTGAAGCACAGTTCCTGCTCGTCGGGCGCGAGGGGGACGAACTCTTGCATGTACGAGGTGTTGTCCTCGACTTGCGCAAGGTCGCTCATGCCCGAAAGCACCAGCATGACTTGGGGCTGCGACGCCGCGAAGCGGATGGCCCAGCTCGGGACGGACGCCTGAGGGTCGGCTTGCGCGAACAGCTGCGTGACCGCGCTTGGGACGCTTGCCAGAGTGCCGCCTTTCACGGGCTCCATGACGATGACGGGCTTGCCGTGCTTGGCGCATACCTCTAGGTTGGCGCGGCTTTGGATCCAGCGGCTTTCCCAGTCGAGGTAGTTGACCTGCAGCTGCACGAATTCCATTTGGGGATGGCGCGAAAGGATTGCGTCCAGGTCGGCTGCCGTGTCGTGGAACGAGAACCCGATGTGCTTAACGAGGCCAGCCTCTTTTTTGCCGAGCAGCCATTCGAAGCAGCCGTTTTCCTCGAACTTGGTGATGTTGCCCGCGTCGACGCCGTGCAGCAAGTAGTAGTCGAAGTACCCGGCGCCGGTTTTCTCGAGCTGCTCGTTGAAGATGCGGTCGCAGTCGGCAGGGGAGTCGATGAATGCGAAATGCAGCTTGGTGGCTAGCGTGAAACTCTCGCGAGGATGGCGTTCGACCAGCACTTTCTTTACTGCGGTCTCGCTGGCGAACCCGTTGTACATCCATGCGGTATCGAAGTAGGTAAAACCTCGCTCCAGAAACAGGTCGACCATCTGCTCGAGCTGCTCGATGTCTATAGATGCCTGGTCGGTTGGGTCGGTGACCGGCAAGCGCATGAGTCCGAATCCGAGTTTCTTCATAGCGTCCTCCGTCTTTGCGGTTGCGTTTAGGGTATTCTACACCGCCAAATGGGGGGAAGGCGCGAGGGGGTTCGCCGACCCTCGGGGATATGTGTGCGCGCGGGACGTTCCCTTCATGCGTATGTCCCCAATCATGACAAGAAGCGGGTGGTGGTGTTGCCGCCCGCTTCCTGTTTGCATTACGGCATAGTTTGGGACATACACTTCATATGATGCGTATGTCCCCAATTATGAAAAGCGGGCGGCTGTCCCGCTCCCGGACAAGCTCGGGTTAGATTCCCAGAAGCTCGCTGTACACGGCCAGGGCGCCGTCGGTGTCGTGGGCGAGCACGCGCTTGGCCAGGACCTTGCCCAGCTGCACGCCTTCCTGGTCGAAGCTGTTCAGGTTCCAGATGAAGCCCTGGAACATGATCTTGTTCTCGAAGTGCGCGAGCAGCGCGCCCAGCGACTCCGGCGTGAGCCGCTCGCCGATGATGATGCTCGACGGGCGCCCGCCGTCGAAGTTCTTGTTCAGGTCGGCATCCTCCTTGCCGCACGCGAAGGCCACGATTTGCGCCGCGACGTTGGCGCCGAGTTTCTGCTGGCTATAGCTGCCCTCGATGAGGACGTCGGTCTTGCCCTGGTTCTCGCGGAAGCCCACGAACTGCAGGGGCACGATGTTCTTGCCCTGGTGAAGCAGCTGGTAGAACGAGTGCTGGCCGTTGGTGCCCGGCTCGCCGAACAGCACGGGCCCGGTGGGATAGTCCACCGGCTCGCCGAAGCGGTTGACGGACTTGCCGTTGGACTCCATGTCGGCCTGCTGCAGGTGCGCCGGGAAACGGGAAAGCGCTTGCGAATAGGGAAGGACCGCCGTGCTCTGATACCCCAGGACGTTGCGCTCGTACACGCCGATGAGGGCGTCGAGCATCGCCGGGTTTTCGAGCGGACTCGCATCCGCGGAAAGCCGGTCCGTCTGCGCGGCGCCGGCAAGGAACCGCTCGAAGACCTGGGGTCCGAAAGCCAGCGACAGCACAGCTCCGCCCACTGCCGAGGTGGAGGAGTAGCGGCCACCGATATGGTCGTCCATGAAGAACGCCTCGAGGTACCCGCTGTCCTTTGCCAGAGGGGATGTCTGGCTCGTGACGGCGATCATGTGGTTGGCCGAGTCGAGCCCCTCCTTGGCCAGGGCATCTTTCACGAAAGCCTCGTTCGTGAGCGTTTCGAGCGTGGTGCCGGACTTCGAGACCAAGATGAACAGCGAGTGGGCCACGTCGATGGTGCTGAGCACGTTCACCGCGTCGTCGGGGTCGACGTTGCTGATAAAGCGCGCCTCCATTTTCAGCGAGCCTTCGGCGCGTGCCCAGTTCTCGAGCGCGAGGTACATGGCGCGCGGTCCCAAATCGCTTCCACCGATGCCGATTTGCACGACGGTCGTGAAAGCCTCGCCAGCCGCGTTGGCAATCTCGCCCGCGTGCACCTTGTTCGCGAACTCGGCAATGCGCCTTTGTTGCTCTACGTAGAACGCGCGCTTGTCGACGCCGTCCGCGATGACGGGGTTGCCGAGTTGTCCGCGGGTCAGATGATGCAAGACCAAACGCTTCTCGCCGGTGTTGATCATGGCGCCGTTGTACAGCTCGGCGAATTTTTCGGCCAGCTGCGCTTCATCGGCCAGGTTTGCCAGCTTTTCCAAGATGGCGTCGTCAACCTGCTTGGCGCCGTAGTTGTACGAAAGGCCGCAGGCCATGGGCAGGTTGTAGCGCCTTACTCGCTGCGCGCCCTGCTCACCGGCCAGGGCTGTGCGCAGGTCGACCCGCGCAGGGTCGGCCATGAGCGCCTGATATGCATCCAACTGATCGAGGTTCTTCCAGTCCGCCATCTTTTCTCCCTCTTCGAGCGATCTTGTAAAGCAAGGGTTGTGTTCCGTTCATTTTACGTTAAGAAAAGGGCGCGCTCTACGTGAATGAGCGCCGGGAGCGTTCTGCGGCTCATTTGGGGCGGCGCGGGCGTGGGCGGCACGGGCGTAGGGGTGCCGACATGGGCGGGGCGGCACGGGCTTGAGCGGCACGGGCGTGGGCGGCGCCGGCATTTCAACGCGTATCAAGACGTTGTGGGCGCTTATTAAGCTGTTTGGGCGCTCATTCTTCCAGTTTTTGGATAATTGCGCATTTAACTGGTTTGACGTAGCGAGGTCAGGCAAGGCGGGTTATCATGGACGGTAACTTCATTACATGAGCTACAAGAAGGGAATGCCATGAAGAAACTTGGAATTATCGCATCGCTGTGCTGCGCGTTTGCGCTGAGCCTTGCCCTGTTCGGCTGCGGGTCCGGCTCCAACGGCGACGATCCCGAGGCAGCCAAGGCCGCCTTTGCGGGCACGTGGAACCTGACCGGCATGACGCAGGATGGGCAAGAGACGAGCGCCGACGACATCAAGATGCTCGCAGCTCTGGGGCTCGAGGTGTACTTGGACCTCAACGATGATGGAACTGCCCAGCTCATGCTGTTCGGCGAGTCGATGGACGGCACGTGGGAGGCTTCGAGCACGACGGCCGGCAAGGTAACGCTGAACGGCGAGTCCGTCGACATGACCATCGATGGCGAACAGCTCAAGATGGAGCAGGCCGAAGCATCCCTGACGTTCGAGAAGGGCGAGGCCCACAGCGCGGCCGCAAGCTCGGCTTCTGCGGCGAGCACGGATGCTGCCGTGACTTCCGATGCTGCCGCGACTTCCGATGCTGCGGCGAGCGCCGAGGCTGCCGATGACGCTGCCGCCGATGACGCCGCTGCCGATGACGCCGCCGCTGACGATGCTGCTGCCGACGATGCTGCAGCCGATGAGGGCGCCGATGCTGACGCCGCTGCCGACGAGGAGGCTGCCGAGGAGTAGCCAGCTCGACGCGCCGTCTCGACCATGCGGCGCGATAGGGATCACGATAGCGAAAGGCCGTGCTTGCGCGGCCTTTCTGAGTTTCTTTGGGAAAACATTCCAGCTGTATTACACTTATGCACTATGCAAAACCATGCGCTCCAATACTGGCATATGCCAATACCATGATTGGGGCGCAACTGTGAGGCGAAGGGGAGAACGTGGCACGACGACTGATTCTGGCAGCATACGATAGCGCATCGGCGCTTTTGGTCGCGTGCTTGCTCAGCTTTGCATTTGTCGTTCCCGCCTACGCCTACATCGACCCGTCGGTGATGACGTACACCATTCAGGCGATTGCCGGAGTTGCCGTCGCGTTGTCGACCGTGGCTGGCGTCGCACTGAGGCGCGGCCGCAAGACGCTCATGCGCATCTTGGACATCGACGAGAACGCTCACCGCGAAATCGAGCCCGACGTGCACCGGACCGATCGCGTGTACCGTACCGATGGCGTGGCCGCCGTCGTGGGAGATGCGGCGGG
>CAMPAJ010000148.1 GCA_946631805.1 uncultured Eggerthellaceae bacterium | reverse complement strand
CGTGAAAAGAGGATCCGCCGCGACGTTCACGCCAACATGCTTCATCGTGGAGAGGACGCGCGCACCTGCTGCAGATGCACCGACGCCAACTTCCACGGCAACTTTCTCGTTCGTGCACCATTCTGCATACACGCCATCGTACGTGGCAAACGATTCCATCGTCTCGGTCGAAGGAGTGCCCGGATATGCGACGCCGATGCTCGCTCCGGCCTCCCACGCACCACGAGCAATCGCTTCGTTACCGCTCATCAATTGCATGTGGATCCCCCATATCTCTTTACAGAACGACCCTTGGCATCTGGGATTTGCCAAGGGTCTTGATTACCCCTACTTGTAAACGAGGCAGAATGCGCCGAGCTGTATTACGTCTCCCGAACGCAACAGGCACGCATCTACCATCCGATCGTTAACCCACACCCCGTTGAACGAGTTCTCGTCGCGGATCACGCATCCCTTAGCCGAAATCTCAAGCGTGGCGTGCATACGCGAGACAGTCATATCGTTCAAGAGGATATCGCACTGCGGGTCGCGCCCGAGCGTGACCGTACCCGCGCTGAGCGTCATTTCGGCTCCCGTCTGAGGACCTCGCACGACCTTGAGCACATGCGATTTGCTCTCGTTTTGCACGGATTTCTGTTCGGATGCGTCGAGCTTCACAGGCTGGAAACTCTGCGTTGACCCGAGGAGCTTGAATCCGCACTGGGGGCATGCCGAAGCCCCCTCTTGGATTTCGCCGTTACATATGGGACATATGTTGGTCATTCGACATCACCTAAGCTTTCACGTTGCGCCATGGTTAAGCCGCGTTTGAAACGTTGCTCGATAGTATCGGCATTACATTGTAGACGATTGAATCGGCTTGTGAAGGCGCACCGTTCAAACCGCCGACGAGACGCTCCCACCAGATTTGAATGGCCTCGATCGGGTTAGGCGCCTCAACGGTTTCGCATGCCACGAGATCCTGTTCAGCAACGACTTGGTTGCGTTGCTTGAAGACGATGGAGCCGACCTTGTCGCCGGCATGCACGGTGCCGTACAGTTCCTCGAACGTGACCGATTGGCTCACGTTTCCCTCGAGGTCGAAGACCGAAATGGAAGCTTCCGGGTCTGCAAGGGTCGCAGGAACGGTCTTGTCGATCCAATCGGCAAGCGATGCAGCGGCGACTACCGGCACTTCATCCGTCTGCTCCCCGACCGTCATCGTCGTAGTTACATCCGAATTGGCGAGCTGCAAATCGTGAACGTGGTCGTACGCCCACTCGAACAAGTTCTTCGTATCCTGAAATCGTTGGTACTCGTCCGTCGAGCCAAGCACGACTGCGTAGAGCTCGCGCCCGTCTTTGTTCGCGGCGCCCATGAACGATGGTCCGGCCAAATCGGTTACGCCGGTTTTCACGCCGATGGCATAGTCGTACATATCGAGCAGTTCGTCGGTCGATTCGAGCTCCACCTTCTGAGTCTTTCCGTCGCGCGTAACGTCGATCGTCGTGGAACCGCCGCCCACGATTGAGCGGATGGTGTCGTAGCTCATGGCGCACTGCGCAACCTTCGCCTGGTCGGCGGCGGTGCTGTGAAGGTTCCCCGCATATTCGCCGTCATCAAGGCCATGGGGGTTCTCGTAGACCGTGTCGGCGCACCCGAGTTCCGCTGCCTTGTCGTTCATCGCTTGCACGAAAGCGGCAACCGGATCGCTGCTTGAAGCAGAGCCTTCCGCTGCGATTTGGGCCCCCACCGTTTCGGCAAGGGCAAGTGCGGCGTCGTTGCCGGAAGGAACGAGCAGCGCCTTGAGCGCGGCTTCGAAGTCGAGCTCATCTCCCTCCATGAGGTTAGCGCTCGATTCGCCGATGGTTGCAGCCGCTTCGCTTACCGTGACCTTGGTGCCTTCTTTTGCATGATCCAGCGCGACGATCGCCGTCATGACCTTCGTTATCGATGCGATATGAGACGGCGATTGCGCATTGCGGTCGAACAGGATCGTGCCGTCCGAGTTTGCGAGCACGGCATACTCCGCATCGACCGAAGGGCATTCGGCAACGGGGATGTCCCGCTGCTCGACGGTCAAACCCGATATGACGTCGGCCTTTCGCACCTCTGCGAAGGCTTGCTCGTTGGTTAGGGACAAGAGCAAAAAGATTGCAGCTACACATGCGAGGAATGCGATTGCGAAACCCTTATGTGCAAAGCGCGTAGCCCGAACAGCATCGCTCTTCATGAACCCCACGCTCTACACCTCTTCTTCGTCGTAGTATTCTGCGTCGTAATCTTCATCAGAGGCTTCATCGGAGTATTCATCGGATTCTTCATCTGACGAGTCCTCGTCCTCTTCTTCGTCGCGTGTATTCCCCTCTTCGGAATTTGATTCGGTTATGACACTGGTGTCGGTACCGGGTCCGACGAGATATACCTCGTTCTTGGGCGTGTAAACCGAAGTGAACAGGTCTTCTTTAACCACGTTTCCGTTCATGTCGGTAACGGTGCGCGTAACCGAGATCTGGCTTCCGTCCGAACCCGTCGTCTTGAGGTAGTAATCGCCTTCCGCAAGATCCTCGTCGTACTCGAAATCGGTCTTGTACTTTTCGCCCTCTTCCCAATCACCGACCTCGGTGGACACCTTGTATCCGATAGGCGTGCTGTACAGCTTTGCCGTAAGCGTTGTATCGGTATAGTTGAGCTTCAGAAGCGTATCGCTCGTATGCGAGTTAGACCACACGAGGTCCATTTCGGGATAGCTTACGGCTGCGTCGCGGCCCGTCGGATAGCTCTCGATGAACAGCGAATGGTTGTGCCTGTCGTCAATGGGCAGGCCGGATTCGTAAACCGCGTTGAACACCGTTGTGGCAACCTGGCAGATCCCGCCGCCAATAGAGTCCACGTATTCGCCGTCCACAATCGAACCCGCAGATGAGAACGGGGGGTCCTGGTTCGTGTCGCCGGAATGCTCGTTGAAGCTCCACGTGCCGCCATTTGAATCGGTGATGGTATTGTTGAGCAGGTCGGCAGCGAGCTTTATGTTGTGGTTGCGGTTCTCGGTACCTTCGGAATTCGAAAACTCGGTCGTGTATTCTCCGACTACTGTAATAATCCCAAGATCAAGGGCCTGATCGAACGTAAGTTCCTCGGGGGCATTGGATTCCCCTACTTCGATGGAGGCGGAACCAGCTGCGCCCGAGCTCGATGCCAATCCGCTCGCACCGTACAAGGCTTCGCTCGCCTGCGCAACGGCGGGACCGACTTCGGGGATTATCCCGCTGCCCGACGTCTTAACCATCACATCGTCGCCGGCTTTCTCGAAATCGACGATGACGTTTGTATTGTTGATGGATGCGTCCAGGTGCTTAACGAGGTCGGACGTCGCTTTGGTGGTATCCAGGCTCGCGCGCAGCTCGTACCCGTCCGAAACTTGGGCGACCATGACGCGCGTCCAATCACCTATGCTGACGGCATCGGCCTTCCAGCTTTGCGTATGGTACTTGAACTCGAGCTCGGAATTGATCGCCCGGTTTACGCCCGTTGCCATTTCCTGAGCCTGCTCGTACGTAGTACGCGACGGTGCATCGCTCACTTCCGCGACGAACGTCGGCTGCTCCTCGCCCGAAAGGAACGCTTCGCTCAGCTTTCCCTTCAGCCAGCTGCGGTCGACCATTTTGCCATCCGTGCCCTTGACCGCACTCGCCATGCCCTCGTCGATGGTAACGGTCGCGTCAACGCGCTCCTGACCGACGGTTGCGTCGATGGCGGTCGCAAGCTCTTCGATGGCTTTGTCGTCGTAAGCTATTTCGAACTCGATGTTGACGGGCGCCACGAACAGTGCCATGCGCTCAAGCGGCCCGCCGTTTCGGCCGGCCTCCAAGGCTTTCGCCGCAATCTCATCGTAGGGTATGTGGGCCCTCACGCCGCTTGCGCTCGTCACCCAAGACTTGACAGCCGCTTTGGCATCCTCGACGCTGATTTGCTCGGCTTGCGCGACATCCGCTCGCCTTCCCAGTTCAGACGCTTCGCGACTTTTAGAATCCTCGCTCGCATAAATGCGCACTTCGCTCGACGACAGTTTGTTTCCGTACTTGTCCTCGAGCATCGTGCGTATTTGCTCTTCGTTCATCCCCGCCACGCTTTGGCCCGCGACAGAGACGTTGCCGTATGCCTTGCCGTAGTTTGCAATGTTGTCCCACAGCACGACGACGAGCAGCACGACCAACACAGCGGCAATCGCCATGGCAACCCTGCTCGACAGGAAGCGCGTTCTGAACGAATCCACAGCGCCCGCGCTCTTGGCATAAGCCCTGGAGCCGTTCGAGCGATGCGAACCGCTTTGCGATGCAGCGGCCTTATCGCGAGAGAAGATGGACCGCAAAGAATCTGCTATTCCGCCTGATTGCGCACGCTGGTTAGACCTCGACGAAGAGCGCGTCTGGGAGCTCCGCCTCGACTCGTTGGCGGATCTCCTGTAGGCTTCGCTCCGTGCGGCCTTCTTGCGATATGTTTGCCTATCGCCTGCCACTTCGCCTAGTCACCATTCGCTTTCTTAAGCTTGATAATTCCCATGACAATATAGTAAGCCGTCGTGAACACCCCAAGGCACAAGCCGATGTAAACCGACCAAATACCCCATGAGCACGGCTCGCCGTTGAAACCGGGCAACCATGCGAAATCGCACCACCCAATGCCCTGGACGAGCGGCATGTTGAGCATGAGGCCCGCCAATCCCACGAACAAGAACGTGGTGGCGAATTTGCCAGCATAGATTACCGGAACCCTAATCCCATGCTCTCGTAAGAGGTACGAGCCTCCGAACAGCAGAAATACATCGCGGATAAGTATGACCGCGACGATCCACACGGGAAGACGCCCCGTGGCCAACAGGCCAATTGCACCGCATATCATGAGGATCCGATCCACTGCGGGGTCGAGAATCTGGCCAAGACGCGACACGGTATTGGTTCGACGAGCGATTTGCCCGTCGAGGAAATCCGTTGCCGCCGTGATGGCAAACAGCACCGTCGCCACGATGTTGTTCTCGAGCAAGAGGAAGGCCA
>CAMPAJ010000147.1 GCA_946631805.1 uncultured Eggerthellaceae bacterium | reverse complement strand
CAGCAGCTTTCTTTTCTTCTTGATGTCGCGCAAGCTTGTCGAGTGCCTGCATCGGGTCCTTGAACGGCTCGTCGGAGTTGGGATCGTAAATATCCGTCGACTTGATAACGCCGTTCATCTCGTCTTGAGCTTGCCTAAACCGAGCGATGCCCTTCCCGACCACTTTCGCGATCTCGGGCAGTTTCTCGGGGCCGAAGATCAGGAACCCGAATATGAGGATTATGAAAAGCTCGAACCCACCTATGCCAAACAAGGCGCATCTCTCCTTGTGGCTTAAGCTCCGCCACCAAGAGCGGCGAGGCCAATGGTCGGGATGCCGAGCGCGAGCACCAGAATCACGCATACGACGATCGTGAAGATCTGCTTCGTGCGCTCCTTGCGGGCCTTTGCCTCCTGCTCACGCTTCGCGCGATCCTCGGCAGCCTTGATGCGGGCTTCCTTCTGGGCCGCCGTGAGCTTCTGCTTGGACTTCTGTTGTTTTTGAGCCATGCTTACTTCCTATCGGAAAAGATTGCGTACATCGTCACATCATAACACCCATATCTTGTGGATTGCAGAAGTTCATACGGTATCCAGGCTAATCCACCGTCCGCTAACAGC
Source organism: uncultured Eggerthellaceae bacterium (assembly GCA_946631805.1). The sequence continues at coordinate 4,436 of CAMPAJ010000147.1, read as the reverse complement.
CTAAGCAGCCACAAGGCAAGGCCCCATTACGAAACGCCCAATCAGAAGAGACGTCGCTGCTGAACATATCACCCATCCCACCGCCCTGTGGGTGCGGGGCGGGGGCTGTTCGCTTGGCTTCGGCTAACTGATATGTATAACAGGATTTGTGCCTGCAGAATCGCTCACAACCCCCGCCCCGCACCCACAGGGCTTCCCATTCGAGCCAAGCTGATACACCCTATCGCTGATACACCCTACCTGGTTGGGTGTATCAGAACCCCTCCGTGCATACTTCCAGAACTGTTTCCCGAATGCACGCAGCGCAGTCGGGAACCCCGCGACCCCGGCCGGGTAGCCCCGCGAGCTCGGGGTGGTGGGTCTTGAGCGATTCTGCAGCCACTGTCCCTGTAATCCACTTAGGTTAGGCGAAGCCAAGCGAAAGGCCCACCACCCCGAGCTCGCGGGGCGGTGGGACGGATTAGGCGAAGCCAAACGAGCAACTTCCAGCACGGATGATGTCACTAGTACGGCTCGTCCAGGTCGGCGTGCGCATACGCATCGGCAGAAAGGTCGAAGAACTTGCGCTGCCGATACCTATCCAGGGCCACGAGCGCGATCATCCCGGCATTGTCGCCGCAGCTCGAAAGCGGCGGCATGACCAAGCGCACGCCCATGCGAGCGCACAGCTGCTCGTAGGCGCCGCGCAGCACGGGGTTGGCGGCAACCCCGCCGCCGAGGCAGAACGTGCGGGCGCCCGTTTGCTGCAGTGCCGTCTTCGCCTTTGACACCTGAACGTCCACGACGGCCTGCTGGAAGCTCGCGGCGATATCGGCCACGTTGAGCTCGCGGCCCGCCTGACGCTCCCGATTGATGTAGTTGACCACGGCCGTCTTGAGGCCCGACAACGAGAAGCGCAGGTCGTGCGAATGGAGCATCGCGCGCGGGAACTCGATGGCCGCCGGGTCGCCCTGCGCGGCGTAGCGCGAGATGACGGGACCGCCGGGGTATCCGAGCCCCAGCGCTTTCGCGACCTTGTCGAACGCCTCGCCCACCGCGTCGTCGATCGTCGTGCCGAGCGTCACGTAATCGCCCCAGTCGCGCATGTGTACCAGCATCGTGTTTCCACCGGAAACGAGCGAGACGACCGTCGGCGGCGCAAAATCAGGCGCGCCGATCTTGTTCGCGTACAAATGCCCTTCCAGGTGGTTCACGCCGATGAACGGCACATCCAGCGCCCAAGCTGCGCCCTTGGCAAACGCCACGCCCACGACGAGGGCGCCCACGAGGCCCGGCGCATAGGTAACGGCAATCGCATCCAGGTCGCGCCACGAAACGCCACCAGGCCACCGATGGTCCGGCACATTATCGTCCCCGGAAACCGAAGCCTCCTGCTTCGATGCCGTTGCCAGGGCCTCCTCGCACACACCGCAAATCGCCTCGATGTGCTTGCGGCTGGCGATTTCGGGAACGACGCCGCCGAAGCGGGCGTGGAAATCGATCTGCGACGCGACGACGTCCGAGAGCAGCTCCCCCGCACCGTCCACTACGGCAGCCGCCGTTTCGTCGCATGACGACTCGATGGCCAAGATCAAAGGCTTCGGCAGAGCGCTCGTGCCGCTATCCAGCGCATCCGGCGTGGCAGTAGCGCCGTCCTCGCCCTTTCCGTCCGTACTTACAGGGCCTCCGGTCGATGGCAGGCCCGCATCCGTTCCGTACGAAAGGTGCTTGAGCTCCATGCCGGCCACATCGTGGCTTTCCGCCGGCAGGGGCCCCTGCATGATGACCGCGTCTTCGCGATCGGAGTAGTAGCGCGGACGCACGCCCACGCTGGCAAGGCCATGCGCTTTGTAAAACGCCTGCGCGCCCTCGTTCGAGGCGCGCACTTCCAGCGAGCATGATTGCGCTCCCAGGTTTCGAGCATCGGCCGCCACGCGTTCGAGCAGCTCGTGCGCAATACCGCGCCTTCGAAACGACGGTTCCACGGCGATTTTCAGAATCTGAAGGTCACCGTCGACGACCAGCCCCCCGGCATATCCAACGACCCGGTCTTCGTGTTCGGCAACCCACCAGCTGCGATTCTTCTGCAAAAGCTCATCGGCCACCAGATGGGCGCTCCACGCATCGCTGCCCATCGCCTTGGCCTCGAGAGCCGCCACATCCTGGGCATGGCCGGCATCCAGCGGATGGTATGCCACGCCGCTCGCGTCGGGTATCGCGACAAGCCTGGAAAGCTCGTGCATCGTCGCGCGCCCCTTGCCGCCATCGGGAGCGCAGGACGCCTCCCCGTTCGTCGACGACGGCGTCGCGCCAGGAGCCCCGGGCGCATGAGCGGGCTCGTCGTCGCTGTGCAGGCGTCCGCCCTGCAGCCCCAGAACATAGCGAAGCGCTTCGACGTCCTGCACCCCGGTCGTGAGGTTCTTCTCGTCGGTCCTGGCCAGGCGGATGCGCTCGTTTTCTTCCGCATCCGAAAGCCGCGTGTACACGGGCAGTGCGAACGCGGGATCGTGCGCCGCGGCATCGAGCGGGTCGCACGAGCCATCCCGCCATGCAGCTTGCAGGGCCAGAAGAAGCCCTCGGCCCGTCACGGCCCACAAATCTTGAGGCGCCCGTCCGCCCAGGGGCTCGAATAGCTCGGCATACTTGACCAGGGCATCTCCCATGACGGTTTGCTCGGCAACCTGGCCCGCACCCACCTCGTCGGCGAGCACCTGTGCCTTCACGACGCGATCTGCGGATAACCGGTGAGCGGCCTCGTCGTCCAAGCGGTACCGTACCGGGTACACTTCCTTGCGCATCGCGTCCGCCACGACCAGCACGTCTCCGCGCACCCCCGTCGCTTGCGCGTTCCACGCCACGGCATCGAGCGACGAAACGCCCACGAGGCCCGTGTCCAAAGCGCTGGCCACACCTTTAGCCGTCGCCATGGCAATGCGCACACCCGTAAACGACCCCGGGCCACGCCCCACGCACACGCATGCGATGCGCTCCCGCGCGATACCGCAGGCGCTCAGGAGGTCTTCGACGTTGGGAATAAGCTGCGTGTTGGATGCGCGGTGCGCTTGCACCTCTCGCGTGGCTACGAGGCGCACGGTGCGCGCTTGCGCATCGAGCGCGCCGATGCCTATGGCGATGACCTCGTTTGCCGTGTCGAAAGCCAGCACGATAGGCTCGCCTCCCGCCATCGCGCCACGCGCGGCTGCGCCGGCGCGTTCCCCCGCATTGGACGCGCGGTCGTCGGCTCGACCGGACGCGGGCGACGGGTCAGGCGCTCCAAACTCGTTTCCGCTGCATTCGCCCGAATCGGCATCCTCGCCCGAAGCGCTCCCGCCTTCACGCTCCAGCTCGCCGTCGACGCTAGCGAGCTTCCGCTCCCAAGCTTCCAAAAGCTCGGCTGCACGCGCCCCGCGGACAGCTGCCGAAACGATGCGGCCGTCTTCGCCTTCCTTCCGAATGCGCACGCTCAAGAATTCATCGAATGCCCTCGGGAACTTTTCCGCCCATTCGACGAAGCAAACGCCACCCGACTCGAGGTATTCCCGCAATGCGATGTCTTCGAGCTGGCCCTCCTCGTCAAGACGGTACAAATCGAAATGATGCAGGGGCAAGCGACCCGATGTATAGGACAAAACGATGTTGAACGTCGGGCTCGTCGGCTTCTCGCGCACACCCAGCCCGGCAGCCACGCCTTTGACGAACTGGGTTTTGCCAGCGCCCAGATCGCCCGTTAGCAGCACGACGTCGCCCGCTTGCAAACACGATGCGAGCGCCATTCCCACGGCGCTCGTCTGCTCCGCCGAACAAGTGGCGGCAACCAAAGAAAAGTCTGTATCCATAACTGCCTATCGTCTGGAAACGTCAAACCGCAATCGGCCGCGAGCTCGGCCCACCGGCTGCGTTGCTATTTATATGCCACATGCACCGCGGCGATGCCGCCCGTGTAGTTCTTCCACGTGATATCGTGGAATCCAGCTTGCTCCATGAGTTCCGCCAGGCCCTTCTGGTCCGGGAACGCTTGGATGGAGCTTGCCAGATACACGAACCCCGACTTGTCGCCCGTGATGAGCCCGCCCCAAAACGGAATAAGATGGCGCAGGTAGAACCGGTAGAGCGTACGCCACACAGGATTGGGCGGCGTCGAGAACTCCAGGCACACGAGCGCGCCGCCCGGCTTGAGGACCCGATACATCTCGGCGAGCGCCCTCGGGCGGTTCGGCATGTTACGGATGCCGTAGGCCATGGTGATGACGTCGTAGCTCTGGTCATCGTAGGGGATGTTCTGCGCATCCACGACGTCGAAATCGATGGGGACGTCCCCGAAATCGCCGTGGGCCTTGTGCATACGGGCGACTTCCAGCATCTCGGGCACGAGGTCGGTGCACTGGATGTGGCGCGGCTTGTGCACGCGCGCGACCCAACGCGATACGTCGCCGGTGCCGCCGGCGATATCGAGCACG
>CAMPAJ010000146.1 GCA_946631805.1 uncultured Eggerthellaceae bacterium | reverse complement strand
GTGTTTCGTGGCGGGATGTACGAGACTTGAACTCGCGACCTCCGACGTGACAGTTCATATTTTGGTGTTGACCTGGGATTATGTGCATTCATCTATGTTGCAAAACCCCTGGTCGACTATGTTCCGATGCTCATCCATATGCATCGGGAATCATTCGCACTGTGATAGTTCTGTGATAGTAGCAACTCAAGGTTACGCAAATAAAGCATCAGACCATCCGATACGTTTTTAGACCTAAATGCCCATCTGGTCAACGGGATCACCCGCGCACTCAAAACTTGCTAGCAACTACTAACAACGATCCATACCGTAGGCCGGACGTACAATGACATAGATGCCCTCATGCCTTCATAATCTATTGATTCGCGCTCCACAAGGTCTTCGCACCCGTCGTTGCTCAAAAGTCGTAGAATGCCTAATTGGGGTATGGTTCACGCGTGTCCAAATTGCGAAAGGGTTCACCATGAAGCATGCAAGGATCAACAAGACCATTGCCGTGTTCATCGCGCTTGTGTTCGCTCTTCAGGTAACGCTGCCATCCGTCGCGTTCGCCGATCAACGCACGGTCGACGTAGAAAACCACACCGTACAGACCGACCAAACCACCTTGGTCGTGGACATCACAATCGACAACATCGATAAGCCCGCCGCGGGTGTCATCCTTGATGACAATGCCACCGTCACAGCGGCAGACGACATCACGTGGGAGATTCCGGTCATCTGGGTGCGTGACGACTTTCAAATATACGCCGACGTAGCCGACGAGGGCCACACCTACCTGCCCGCCCTCGCGTTCTTCGTACCGCAGGGCTATGCGCTTAAAGCCAATCCCTTCACGGTCACCCTTTCGGATTCGGTTTCGCAGCTGTTCGGCACAAACGAGATCGTATCGGTTTACAACAAAACCTCTGGCATCACCTATATCATCCCCGCTTCACTGATAGGCCTGTTCGCGCAATCCCGCAACGATGTCTCGCCAAAAGACTCTGCCAACGCGCAAGACAGTCCCGCCAACGCGCAAGACAAGCCGCAAACCGAAGTCCCTGGCGACGTCAAGACATTCGTCGAGATACACTGCGCGCAAACGGCCCGAGATGCCCTCACCGACGAAGACCTGGAGTGGCTCGTCTTGCTCATTCGCGACCACCTTGAACCGCAAGCAGTGAACCTCTTGCTCGACAGTTTCGATTGTTTCAACGGTGCCGCGAAGAATGAAGAGATTGGCAAGGAGATAAGCCTGTATATCTATTACCAGAAGGGCGACGAGGACGGCAACCCGGATCACAAGGGCGTACGGGGAGCGATGGCCCATATCAGCGGCGACGCCCGCAAGGGGGATGATGGCGAGCTTAAATACTGTTACATGCTCGGCATGGATGTGGACTGCCTCGTGAAGAAGGATGAGAACCAGAAACCCATCCTCAATCCGCAGACCGGCAAGTGTATGCTGTTGCGCGAAGGCGAAGCCTTTGAGACGCTCAAAAACACCATCGTCCACGAGATGCTCCACGCGCTCATGGATGACTACAACCGCACTGGCATGTCAGGTGCCACCGACCTGAAAGACCTTGCCACGAACGCCGCCGGGCAATTCCCCACGCAAGAACTGGAGGAGCGCTACCTGGCCCTGAAATACCCGCAATGGTTCATAGAGGGAGCCGCCTCTGCTGTGGAGAGCGTCTACCAGCTCCGCTACAGAACGTTCCAGGGTCTTCGCAGACTGCCTGGCACGGACGGAGCGGTCGGCATGGGCGACCTCAACCCAACCTTCACGACGCAACTGCTCATCGACAACTACACCAGCGGCTATGATGTCGACGGCAAATTCTGGTATTACGACCTCATGTTCGCCCCGGGAGGACAGGACGACCAAGGGAACGAGATTGAAACCGAGGCGCCACGCTACGTGATGGGCTACCTCGCGACTTTGTACTTGTGCGATCTTGCTGCGCGCTACAACCAGGGTTACGAAGGCTCGTCGGTAAAGGTTGTTGACGGCGTGACCACCGTAGATTCCGACGAGCTGCGCGACGGTCTCAACTCGCTGCTTCATTGGATGCACGATAGAAGCACGATGGACGACCTTATTGGCATGCTGTCTCCCCGATACGAAGACGGAACGCCCGCCTACAAGGACACCGCCGCTTTCCAGGACCTCTTCATAAAGGGCGCAGCGGATTCCGACGGTGTTTACAAAGGCGACCCCGAGTCGGTCACGTTCGTGAGCACATTGCTGAACTACCTGTTGTACTTGGACAACGAGCTGCCCGATGGCAGCCATCCCAGCGGATCCATCCTTGAAGACTTCAGCGAGTACGACACGTCGCTGCTCGATGAGTACAAGAACGAATCCTCGGATTACCTGGCTATCGCCGACAGCAACGACATGACCCCCTCCACCGTGAAGAGCGATACGGCTAACATTGGCGCTGGAAAGTCTAACCCGGATACGGCGATGACGACTAGCGCTACAGCTTTCAAAGCCGCTGCCGCTGCCGACGCAACTGCTGACACCATGGCTGAATCTGCTGCGTCGGCTGCTGTTGTCATCGAAGCTGAAACCGCTACCGACGAGCAAACAGAGCAGCCAACAACCGTTCAACCTGCTGTTACGGTGGCCGATGACACAGACGAAGCCGCCCCCGACGAGATCGGCGAACCCAACGAAACCGCACCTGCAACCGAGGCGCCTGCACCTGCTGCTGTCGAGCCTGTAGCTGTTATCGGCGAGACCGCACCAGGAGCCGATGAGATCGTGCCTAGCGAACCTGCGCCCGCGTCCGACGAGCCCGTAGCTGCAGTCGACGAGGCTGCTGCCGTTGCCCATGAGGACGCGTAAATTCATGAAGGTGATCGACCGATCCATGTCATAGAGGGGCATGCCGTTTTGCCCAGGCATGGAGCTATCAGTGTGATAGTTCCGTGATAGTAAACAAGCCGAAAAGCCCGAGAAAGAAAAATCACCGCCCGGAAGTGGACGGTGACCAGGAGTTTCGTGGCGGGATGTACGAGACTTGAACTCGCGACCTCCGACGTGACAGGCCGGCGCTCTAACCAACTGAGCTAACACCCCGTGTTTTCAGCAAGAGATATATTACGTGAGTTGCGGTGCGGACGCAATACCCAATTTTCAAATCTTCAAGAAATAGTGAAGATGCAGATGAGGGATGCAGATGGGGCTTTGATTGCTGGCCCAGAAAAGCGCTTGGCCAAACATGCAATCGGCGCGTTGGGTGCGGTTTTGCCCATTGGGCTGGTTGGTTGGGCGACGGTTTGTTCGTTGGATTTCGAGGGGTAACGGTTCGCGAGATGATTCTTCGTGCCGCAGCATGAGCTGGTATCATGGCGAAAACGACTAGTGAAAGGCGTGCGGCTATGCTTGACCAATTCCAAATCGACGGCGAGACGCGATTCGTGTGCTTGTTGGGCAATCCAACCGGGCATTCGCTTTCGCCGGCGATGCACAACCTTTCGTTCAAACTGCTCGGAGTCAATGCGGTGTACACGTGCTTCGATGTGAACAACGCGGACCTGGGCGCCATCGTTGCTGCTTTCAAGGCCCTGGAACGTTGGGATGGGTTCAACCTGACCATGCCCTGCAAACATGCGATTATCCCTCACCTGGACGAGCTGAACGAGGCTGCTGAGCTCATCGGGGCGGTAAACGTCGTGAAGAAAACCGAGGGCCGCGCGGTTGGCTATAACACCGACGGCGTCGGTTTCATGGCGCATCTGCGCAACAACGGCGTGAAGGCGCAAGGAGCGCGCATGGTGCTGCTAGGTCCAGGTGGGGCCGGTAGCGCCATCCTGGTTCAGGCGGCGCTCGACGGGGTTGCGCATATCGACGTCTTCGCTCGAGCTGGGGGAGCGAGCTATCGCGGTGCCCAGGAGCTTGCGCAGCGCGTAACGGCCAAGACGGGCTGCAGCATAGATGTGCTCGAACTTCCGCAGGTGGAATCGCAAGACGCGAGCGGCGAGCTGGCTTCTTGCATCCAAAAAGCCGATATCCTGGTTAACGCGACGTCCGTTGGCATGGGGGAGGGCAATGGGCAAACGCCCGTCAGCGCGGACCTCCTGAAGCCTGGTATGGTCGTGGCCGATGCCATCTATTTCCCCCGTCAGACCCGACTTTTGAATGAAGCTTCCGAGCGGGGTTGCCGCACGTTCAACGGACTGGGCATGCTCATCGAGCAGGCCGCAGAAGGCGAGCGCATCTGGTATGACGTGCGCATGCCCGTCGCCGAAATCGAGGCGCGTTTGTTCTAGGCGAGCGCGGATGCGTGCAACCAACGCTGATACACCCAACCAGGTTGCGTGTATCAGGCTGGGAAACGTTGGATGCCCTGCTCACGTTTGGACAATCGTGACTGCAGCTTTTAGCGCGCCTCGCTCTCGTCCTTCTTCGAGCGGTAGAACAGCATGGTCACGAACGCGCAGGCGTTGAACAGCGCGACTGCGAGCAGCATGTGTTGGTAGCCGGCCATACCCGGTGCCGAATTGGTGAGCCCGACGAACAGAGCCGGCGCGATTGACGTGCCGATTTGCCTGATGAGCGTGATGGTCGCGATGGCCGAGGTGCTCTCTTCGGGCTTCGTGTTCTCCAGGATCATGTAGTTCGTGGGCGCGCCCATGGCAAGGCCCATGCCGCCGCCTATGATGGCGAGCCCGATGATGAGCGTTGCAGGGCTCGGCGCGGCCGCTGCGACGAGGGCCAGGTACAGCAGGCCGGCGATCGAGATTGCTAGGCCGCTCATCAGCACGGGCTTCGGTCCCACCTTGTCGATGATCTTTCCGCCGACGGGCGTGGTCACGAACGAGGTCAGCCCGATGGCCATCACGTAGTACCCGCCCGAACCCAGCGGGTCGTTGAGCGCGAATTCCGCGAGCTCGGGGATGAGCACGAGCGAGATGACGAAGCATCCGATGAAAAACGAGACGACCATCGTGATGACGATGGCGCGGTTGTGGAAATACTCGAGGTGGAACACCGGATCCTTGGCGCGCCGCTCGACATGGCGAAACGCCGGTAGGATGACCAACGCGGCCACGAGCGGCGCCCAGGTCGAAGGCGAGGCGAAGGAC
>CAMPAJ010000145.1 GCA_946631805.1 uncultured Eggerthellaceae bacterium | reverse complement strand
GCGAGGGGGAGGCGGGGGTCGTGAGCGATTCTGCAGGCACTGTTCCTGTCATCCACTTAGGTTAGCCGAAGCCAAGCGAAAGGCCCACCACTCCGGGTTACGGGGCGGTGAGACGGAAGCCTGAAGCCCTGTGCTAGTACACGCGGTGCGTTAGTTCTTCGCCGGCGCGGTAGCGGCGCAGGTTGTCGCAGCATATTTCGGCGATGAGGTCTTCGGTTTTGTCGCACTTGCCAAATGCGCCGCCAGCGGAATGCGGAGTGATGAGACAGCGCTGGTTGCGCCACAGGGCGTGCTTGAGGGGCAGCGGCTCGGGATCGGTCACGTCCAGGGCCGCGCCGCGCAGATGGCCATCGGAAAGAACGCGCGCCAGGGCATCGCAGTCGATGAAATCGCCACGGCCCACGTTGACGAGGACGCTCCCCTCCTTGAGCATGCGCAAACGGCGCTCGCCGAAGTACTTCGTCGTCTCGCGTGCGCTGGGCAGGCAGCCGACTACCACGTCGGAGGAACCCAGGCAGAACTCGGCCTTGGGAAGGGTGACGAGCTCGTCGAAGCCTTCGCGCGGCTCAGCGGTGTTGCGGCACACACCCGTGATCTTGGCGACGTCGAAGCTCTTCAGGCGCTTGGCCACGCTTGCGCCCAAATCGCCGGCGCCGAAAATGAGCACGTTGGCGCCTTCGAGCGACATGACGGGGCCCAGGCTGTGCCACTGCATGGTGGCCTGGGCTTTCGCGTAGCCTGCAATGTTCTGGGTAAGGGCGAGGATCTGCCCGACGGCGAACTGCGAGACGATGTGCCCGTACGCGGTACCCGCGACGTTCGTGAGCATCATTTCCTTGGGGAAGCCATAAGGACTGCGCGTGTATATGTCCACGCCCGCCCAGGTCGATTGCACCCATTTGACCGTCACGTCATCGCCCATGAGCAGGCGCGCAGGGGGCTCGCCGATGATTACGTCATACGTACGCAGGGCTTCCTGCATCTCGCGAAACATCGTGTCCTTGAACAGAATTTGGTCGACGCGGGCGCCTTCCCCTGCCGCTTCGCGAATCTGCTGCATATGGCGCTCTTGGAACGGCACCATGACCAATACGTTCATACGTGGCCCCTTCTCTTTTCTCGTCCTCGATTATCAAACGGTATCTTAGCAATAACTGCAGGGGCCTACAAAGCAGGACCGGGAGTCGAGGTAAACGCCACAAAGCATGCAGACGAGGCGTTGGAATGCGATTGAAAAAGGCGGTCACGCAGAATGCGAAGCGGTGCCAAGCTCCCAAAACGCGATGGCGGCTGCAGCCGCGACGTTGAGCGAATCGACCTGATGGGCCATCGGGATGAGAACGGTATGCGTGCAGGCTTCGATCGTGGAGTCCCTAAGGCCGTCGCCCTCGGTTCCCAAAACGATGGCGAGCCGCCCGGCCGATTGCAGGCGCGCGTCGCGCAAGCCGATGGAATCATCGCGCAAGGCCATGGCAGCCGTAACAAAACCCAGGTCATGCAGATGCGGCACGAGCTCGGGCGCCCAATCGCCTAAGCCGGGAATGCGCGCCCAGGGCACTTGGAACACCGTGCCCATGCTCACGCGGGCGCATCGGCGGTAATACGGGTCGTGGCACGACGGCGTGATGAGCACGGCGTCCATGCCCAGCGCAGCGGCCGACCGAAACAGCGCGCCCATGTTGGCGTAATTCGTCACGTCCTCGAGTATCGCCACGCGCCGCGCCCCTGCAAGCACCTCGTCGACACCGCGTGGCGCAGGCCGCTCGAAGCATGCGAGCGCTCCGCGCACCACCTCGTAGCCGGTAATTTCGCGAAACTGCTGCTGCGTCGCCAAAATGACGGGGGCTTCGGGCCGCACGCTCAGTATGCGCTCGATGATCGGGCGGTCGTGCTCGAGCCAGCGCTCGTCCACCAGCACCGAAGCCGGCCGCACGCCGGCATCCAAAGCCCTCTCGATCACCCGACCCGACTCGCCGATGAACAGGCCGTCGGGGTTGTCGCGCCTGAAGCCCTCCCCCCGTTTGAGCTGGCCGTCCGTCATCCCCGAAAACGGGCGCAAGCGACGGTCGTCCAGGTCAGATAGCTCAACTATGGGCATAGGAAACCCTTACGCAGCTTTAGCGGCCGACGACGACGAAGAACACGATGATTATGACGACGATGATGGCGATGACCGCGCCGATGACGAGCTTTGCGGTCTTCGAGCGCGCCTTGCTTTCGGCCAGACGGTCGCGCAGCTCGTCGTTTTCGACGTCCATGCGGCGCGCTATCTCCTCGTCGGCCTCGACGCTCTCGCGCAGCTTGGCCGTCTCGTCCGGATACTGGTACACGGTATCGCAGTACTGGCGGCGCTTGTTCGCTGCCGAAATCGTGTCGCCCAGGCGCGTGATGCTTTCCTTGAGCTCTTCGATCTGCTTGTCGAGGTCCTCGAGGCTGCGCTCAAGAGGGGCTTCGGCTTGCTTGACCCGTTCGCGCAGGTCATCGTACTGCTTTTGCGCGCGGTCGAGCGCTTCCTTGGCCGCCTGGCTACGCGCCGCCGCCTCGTCGAACGCTTGCTGCGCAACCTCGAAGCGAGCAGTCGCCATCGCTGCGTCATCGCCGCCTTCGGCGCGGCGTTTCTCGGATTCCGCAGCGCTCAACTCCGATTTGCGGCTGCGCTCGTCGTTCTTGGCCTGCTCGGCAGTGGCCTTCGCGCGGCCGAGCGCCGTCTCGAGCGGTTCGAGCCTGGAATCGTTGTACTCGCGCATCCTCTGCAGCTCTTCGGAAATTTGCTCCTGGTCGGCGACGAGCTGGGCAAGTTCGTTCTTGCGCGCCTCGCGCTGACGCGTGTTCTCGTCGATGATCGCATCCTGCTCGGCGACGATTTCGCGATAGTTGGCCAGGATGTCCTCGCGATCGGCGAGCTCTTCCCGGGCCTCATCGAGCCTTTGGCCAAACTCATCGCGTTCCTTCTCGCGCGCCTTGAGCTGACGACCCTGGTCGATGGAGTTCTTGAGCGCGACGAGGCTCGCCTGCACGTCGGCGACGGCGTTCCCCGCCGGATTGTCCTCGGCGTCGCCTTCGGTTTCAGCCTCGAAACCGGCGCCAGCAGCATCGCCTTCGAATTCAGCAGCAGCGCTCTCCGCGCCATCAATTTCGGAAATGGCAGCGCCCGAGACCTCCAGCCCAGCGTCCCCCTGCGCACCGGGCTCTGAATCAGCCTCAGAATCGGTCACGCCAACAGGTGCAACGTCGGCAAACGCGCGGTTATAGGCCCCGTTGATCTCTTCTTCCGAAACATTGGTCCGGGCACCAACGGCCTCAAAGCGATTCGTATGCCCCAGGTCTTTGCCATCCTCCTTGCTGGAAGGATCGACCTCGGGAACGATCGAAGACAAATCCAACGCTCCGGTCCTATCGGGACCAAAGGGGATATTAATATCGCGACCAGCCATGCTCACTCCTCTTGTCGGCAATTTGAAGCTTCGAATATCGGATACACGAGCAGGCGCCGCCAACGACTCCCCAGTCGCACGCGCCCGCTGATAGCACAGCGGTGGAGTATACCATTGCATTGTGCACAAATCCTGAAGGGAGGAAAACCCGTAGCCCCGCGAGCTCGGGGTGGTGGGTCTTGAGCGATTCTGCAGCCACTTTTCCTGTTATCCACTTATGCTAGGCGAAGCCAAGCGAGAGGCTCCCAACTGGGACAACGGAGCCCCGCGAGGGGGAGGCGGGGGTCGTGAGCGATTCTGCAGCCACTGCTCCTGTAATCCACTTATGCTAGGCGAAGCCAAGCGAACGGCCCCCGCCTCCCCCTCGCGGGGCGGTGGGACAGGTTAGCCGAAGCCAAGCGAAAGATCCCGCCGCCACCTCACGGGGCAGCGGGACAGCAGCCCGCTATTTCACGACGCGCCCATCCTTGTAGCGCTGGAACACAAGCTCAGTGTTGGTCTTGTTGCCAAGCACGTCGGTAATCTCGTAGCGGAACGCGAAGTTTCCATCACCCAGGCCCTCGTAGGCCACGACCGCATCCTCGTGCCACGTCATCGTCTCGAGCGGGATGACGTCGTTGATGCCCGTCTTGGCGTTCTCGGCCGGGAAGAGGAACTGCACCTTGTCGCCCTCCTCGAGCAGACGGCCCGTCTTGCCCGCCATGCCGGTCGCCTGGTTGGACTCGTCCCACACGCACAGCACGTTGTACTCGTTGGTCGAGTACTCGTATTCGACGACGAGGCCGGTCTGCTCGTCGTTGAGCAAAATGGGGATGTAGTACAGGTTGTACCCGTCGCCCACTTCGCACAGCGATGCGCTGACGTAGTGGCCGTCGATGGTCAGCCAGTCGTCCTGGAAGTTGTCGACGAACACGCCGGTATCGTACGACCCGGTCATGTCGTTATCGGAACCCAGATAGCACAGGATGCCCAACTGGTCCAGGTACACGTACATCTCGAACGAGACGTTGCCGACCTGGTCGACGCCATCGGTCACCTTCAGCTGCACGTGACCGTCCTTGTTCACGGTCTGCTTGTACTTGATCTTCACGTCCTTTTCGGCCACGGGCTCGCCGTGCAGCGGCACGAAGTTGTCGAACTTGTTCCACTGGTAGTTGTCGTACACGCCGAACATGACGGCGAGGAACTGCAAGTAGGGCGTGTTGTCGGTAATCTCTGCGTAGCGGTTGAAATCCTTGCGGTCCAAAATCTGCAGCGGGAAGTACACCGAAAGCCCCGATGCGCTCGCGCGGTTGCGGCCATGTACCTCGTAGACGACCGCCTCGTCGATGGCGTTCACCACCGCCTTGGCGTCATTGCCCACCACGGCGCTCGTCTTGGACATAAGGTCGGCCAAATCGACCATGTTCATCGAGTAGAAGCCCGTGTTGCCGTAGCTCTCGGCGGCCTTGGCCCCCTGCTGCAGCCTCCGCAGGGACGTCGCATCGACGGTCGAGAACGCTATGTCGTCCGAAGCGTTCTCGAACGCCTCGGAAACATCGCCGATTTTATCGAGGTCGATGACGGAAAGCGTGGCCATGCCCTGCTGGCGGTACGTTGCGCACTTGTTGTAGTACGTCTGGCAGATAATCGTGCCCAGGTCCTGCGCCGAGGTGCCCGGATGTGCC
>CAMPAJ010000144.1 GCA_946631805.1 uncultured Eggerthellaceae bacterium | reverse complement strand
GGAATCTCGCGGAACTGACGACGAACTTCCTCGACCATCGCATGAGCGGCCTGCGAAACGGCGCCCATGGTCAAGGCGGCGAACATGAACGGGATCATCGCGCCGATGAAAATGCCAGCGATGATCATCGGGTCGGTCAGGGTCAGGCTGAAATTGGGGAATGCGTGATGCATCGTAGCCTGATACGACACGAACAACGAAATGGCTGCCAGGCCGGCGGAGGCGATTGCAAAGCCCTTGGCGATAGCGGCGGTGGTGTTGCCCACGGCGTCGAGAGAGTCGGTACGATCGCGGATCTCCTCGGGAAGACCGGACATCTCGGCAATGCCGCCCGCGTTGTCGGCTACAGGACCGTAAGCGTCAACGCCGATGGTGATGGCCGTGTTGGAAAGCATGCCGGTTGCGGCGAGCGCAACGCCGAACAGGCCGGCCTGGATGGTACCGCCCTCAGGCGTGCTGAACGCCATGTTTCCGAACGTGTAAGCACCGATGATGGCGAATGCGACGAGCAGGATCGGGATGATCGTCGAGAGCATGCCGGTGGACAGGCCCTCGATGATGTTCGTCGCAGCACCGGTCTCGGAAGCTTCGGCGATCTTGTGAACCGGGTTGTACTGATCGGAGCAGAAGTACTCGGTCGTCTTGCCGATGAGCAAACCTGCAACCAGGCCGCACACGACAGAGCCAAACAGGAAGATCGGCTGGCCGATTTCGGACTGGCCGTTCCAGAGGAAGAAGATCACGAAGATTGCGCAGATCTCGATGATGGCAGCCAGGTACGTGCCGCGGTTGAGCGCCTTGTGCAGCTCGGCGCCTTCCTTGGCGCGAACGGCGAACAGGCCAATGATGGAAGTGATGATACCGCATGCCGCGATGATGACCGGGGTCACGACGGCCCACGTCATATCGAGGCTGCCGAAAGCACCGAAGTAGCCGAGCTCGGCAAACGTCGCAGCAAGAATCGTGGGGGCCAGAATGGAGCCCGTGTAGGACTCGAAGAGGTCCGAACCCATGCCTGCCACGTCGCCGACGTTGTCGCCTACGTTGTCGGCAATGGTGGCGGGGTTGCGGGGGTCGTCCTCGGGAATGCCGGCCTCGACCTTGCCGACGAGGTCGGCGCCTACGTCAGCGGCCTTGGTGTAGATACCGCCACCGACACGGGCAAAGAGCGCAACGGCGGAAGCGCCGGTCGCGAAGCCCTCGACCATGCCGACGTGCTCATGCATGAGCTGCGTCGTGTCGACGCCGAACACGAGCAGGATGAGCCAGAGGGACAAGCCCATGAGCGCGAAGCTCGCAACGCACAGGCCCATGGTAAGGCCCGACTTGAAGCTGACGTTGAGGGCCTTCGCCACGCTCTCTTCTGCTGCATGGGTCGTGCGCGTATTAGCACGGGTAGCGACGTACATGCCCACGTAACCAGCCGCTGCCGAGAGAATCGCGCCCGTAATGAAGGCCACAGCCGTCCAAATGCTGAGGGCGACGGCCATGATGATTGCGACGACGATGACGAAGATGGCGAGCATCTTGTACTCTGCCATAAGGAACGCCTGCGCGCCTTGCTGAATCTTAATGGAAATGCTGTTCATCTTGTCGGGGCCGGGATCCTGCTTCAGGACCCAGCTGCCCAGATAACCCGCAACGCAGATACCGATTGCTGCGCAAATGGGGGCCATCCATGCTACTGCTGTAGTCACCTGACTCCTCCTTATGGTTGGGAACATGCCTCTTTTGTTTTTGTGCCGGGCATGAAGGCACAAAAACAAAAGCTTTCCTATTTTAGGGGAGAACGCGCATATTTGAAGGTAGAAGATATATTTTTTGTGCGAATGGTGCCTAAAATTACCAGTTCATGACAGTAAGGGATTTGCAGAGACGAACTAACCTCTAAACACGCCCGTCGAAAACACGCATTCGGGCTTCCATTTTTCAGATTTCGCATCGAATGCGTAGAGGGCCTTGAGCCTATTCGCCACGATAATGGAGACGATTTCTCCATCGCGAGGCTCCGCAGCGCTCTTGATGGTCGAGCTCATGCAAGCGCAGCGAACGCGGGATGAACGGCTGATGGCAGGTTCGTAGAGCTCGACTTGGTTTTCATAGAGTGCGACTCCAGATTCCACGAACCTTTCAACGTTATCGCCAAACGCGAAACGATACCCGAGCGCCGCAACGGGATCGATAGCGGCCTGTTCCTTTAAGCTCGCAAGCGTATCGAGGCTCACCGCTTCTTCAAGATCGAGCGAGCCCGATGATATGCGCTCGAGGGACCGCACATGCGCAGGCGTGCCAACGATTCGGCCTATGTCACGAGCAAGCGAGCGGATGTACGTGCCTTTCGAAACCTCGAATTCGGCCGACCAGCACAAAAGCCCCGCTTGCTCATCGCGATGCATTCCCATAAAACGGGCATCTTTGATCTCTATGCTGCGAAACTCCAGTTCGACGTTCTTTCCGCTGCGAGCAGCCTCGTACGCCTTCACGCCGTTTACCTTGACTGCGCTGTACTGGGGCGGCAACTGCTCATGACGGCCGACGAGACTTTGCAAAAACGAGCTCGCATATGACTCGTCTTCGAGATGGGCGGCGATATCGCCTCGTACCGTGGGCTCCCCTTCCGCATCGTCGGTCGTCGTCTCGTACCCGAACCCGATATTGACCGCGTACCGTTTGTCGTGACCTGTTAGATACTTGTCTAAACGCGTGGCGGGCCCAATGCAAATTGGAAGCAGGCCTGTGGCAAGCGGATCAAGCGTACCCGTATGGCCGACGCGACGCTCTTCGAATATGCGCCTGCACGCATTGACGACATCGTGCGAGGACATCCCCATGGGCTTGTTTATGGCCAGCAGAAGCGAGAGGCCGGATTGGCCGCGTTTCATCTATTCCTCCGCAAAGGACACGAGCTCGTCGAGCTTAGATTTCATGAAATCGACCGCCTCCCCTATGGGAAGCTCGAGAGTGGCGCCTGCCGCAGCACGATGCCCGCCGCCCCCGAGCTCGCGTGCGAGTTCCATGACGTTGGTATCGTCCTTCGCGCGCAGGCTGATGCGCGTGACGTCATCCTGTTGCCGTAAAATGCAAGCCACTCTAATACCGTCGATAGAACGCAATGCGTCGATGAGCGGTTCCGCATCGCTTTTCTTGGCATTGAGCATCGCCATGTCTTCTTCGGTTGTCCAGCTCAGCGCGTACGAGCCTTCGGCGTTTAGAACCATACGGTCTATTACGATAGCCTCGAGCTTTATCGAAGCAATCGTGCGGCTTTGGAATACGTGCTTCGCTACGAGCGAAGGATCGGCGCCTTTTCCCACCAGCTCTGCTGCTGCGGCAAATGCCTTCGCATCGCTATTCTGGTACCGGAAGCCACCCGTATCGGTGACGAGCCCCGCGTAGGCGCACAGGACGCTCTCGATCGGGGGTTCGTCTACAAGAAGCTTAATGAGCTCCCAGACGATTATGCTCGTAGAGGCACTGTCGGGATCGACGTATACGTGCGTGCACATGGGAATCGGCGTAGCATGGTGGTCGATCGTCAAGGAACAATCGCACGAATCGAGAATGCTTGCTGCCGCCTCCCCCGTCCTCTCGCGAGATGGCACGTCGAGCCCGACGAACGTGTGCGCATCCCCATCGAATGCCTCTGCAGGTATGAGCGCATTCGAACCAGGTAAAAAGGCAAGCGAGGCAGGTATGGGCTCGTCTTTTGCAAGAACGCATACGGCATTCTTGCCAAGTCGATTGAGCGTATGCCAAAGCGCAAGTTGGCTTCCGATGCAATCGCCATCAGGGCTCACGTGGCCGCACAAGACAAAATCGTCCTGTGCGGCGAGCACGTTCGCTATGTCTTGGAGCGTCGCGTTGGTCTGCGGCGTTACCGTCATTCGACCACGTCCCGGCCATCTGCGGCATCTTCTTCGGATGCACGTTCTTCATGTTTATCTGCCTCGACGCGTTCGCGCTCGAATTGAAGCGCCTTGGCAATACGCTCGGCTTCATCGACGCTCTCGTCGATGAAGAAACGCAGTTCGGGCGATGTCCGCCAACTCAGCTTCTTGGCAAGAATGGATCGAATGCGACCTTTGGCCTTGCCAAATGCTTCCTGCACCTCATCATACGTATCGCGTGAAGCGGTATAGTACACGTTGCAAGCGCTCCGGTCGAAACTCACCTCGCACCCGGTAATGGTTACCAGCGACAGGCGCGGATCCGAAATTTCGAACATGAGCGTTTCGGCTATAACCTGCCGAGCTTGCTCGTTCACACGCCTGCTCGCATTGCTTTGTTTCATATAGTCATCTCTCCTAAGGGCAGCGCCAAGGCGTTTCGCGCGTTACTCCGTGCGCTCGACTTCCTTGATGACGTAACCCTCGATTGTGTCTCCGACCTTGAGGTCCTGGAACCCTTCGACGCCCAAACCGCACTCGTAGCCAGCGCGAACCGACTTCACGTCATCTTTGAAGCGACGCATGCTGGCCAGAACGCCGTCGTAGATAACCGTACCGTTGCGGACGATGCGCACATGATCGTCGCGGCCCATTTCGCCTTCGATCATGTAGCAACCGGCAATCGTGCCGACCTTCGGGACCTTGAAGAGCTCGCGCACCTCGGCAATGCCCGTGTCCTCTTCGACGATATCGGGCGAGAGCAGACCGACGCGTGCGGCGTTGATCTCTTCGATGGCCTGGTAAATGACGCGGTACAGGCGAATGTCGACCTTTTCCTTTTCGGCCTGCTGCTTGGATTTTCCGGTCGGGCGAACGTTGAAGCCGATGATGATGGCATCAGAGGCGCTTGCCAGCGTGACGTCGGTCTCGGTGATGCCGCCGACAGCGGAGTGCACGATATTGATGCGCACCTCGGACTGGTCCATCTTCTCGAACGCATCGCGCAGCGCCTCGATGGAACCTTGCACGTCAGCCTTGACGATGAGATTGAGGTCAGTTTGCTTGCCCTCTTCGATACGGCTGAACAGATCGTCGAGGTTCATGTGGGACTTGGTCTCCTGGGCGGCGAGGCGCTCGCGGAACGCACGCTCCTCCGCAAGCTTGCGGGCATCGCGCTCGTCGTCGAAGACGCGGAACTCGTCGCCTGCGACCGGTACGCTCGAAAGGC
>CAMPAJ010000143.1 GCA_946631805.1 uncultured Eggerthellaceae bacterium | reverse complement strand
CATCGACATGGAGAAGGAAGGCCTCATCACCAAGGAAGAGGCCGTCATGCGCGTGGCGCCCGAGCAGCTCGACCAGCTGCTGCACCCGCAGTTCGACAAGAACGCCAAGTACGACGTCGTCGCCCGCGGCCTGAACGCTTCGCCCGGCGCCGCCGTCGGCGCTGCCGTGTTCTCGGCCGAGGCCGCCGTGGCCGCTGCCGAGGAAGGCAAGAAGACCGTGCTCGTGCGCTGGGAGACCACGCCCGACGACCTGGCCGGCATGATCGCTGCCGAGGGCATCCTGACCTCCCATGGCGGCAAGACTTCGCACGCGGCCGTCATCGCCCGCGGCATGGGCGCCCCGTGCGTCTGCGGCGTCGAGGCCCTGAAGATCGATGCCGAGAAGAAGGAAGCTGCCATCGCCGGCACCGACATCGTCATCAAGGAAGGCGATATGATCTCGCTCGACGGCACGACCGGCATCGTGGTCATGGGCGCCGTCGACCTGGTCCAGCCCGAGCTGACCGGCGATCTGGACACCATCCTCGAGTGGGCCGACGAGTTCCGCACCCTGGGCGTGCGCGCAAACGCCGACAACCCCGCCGACGCTCAGCTGTCCCGCGACTTCGGCGCGCAGGGCATCGGCCTGTGCCGTACCGAGCATATGTTCCTGGGCGACCGCAAGCAGATCGTGGCCGACATGATTCTCGCCGAGAAGGGCGGGGAAGAGTACGAGGCAGCGCTCGACAAGCTCTACGATGCGCAGCAGGGCGACTACTACGAGATGCTTAAGGCCATGGACGGTCTGCCCGTCATCATCCGCCTGCTCGACCCGCCGCTGCATGAGTTCCTGCCTGCCCCGCGCGACCTCGCGATCCAGGTTGCCGTCGCCGAGGCGAAGGGCGAGGAATGCGAAGAGGCCAAGAAGCTGCTCGCCGCCGCCGACGCCATGGCCGAGATGAACCCGATGCTCGGCTTGCGCGGTTGCCGTCTGGGCATCGTGATGCCCGGCCTGTCCGCCATGCAGGTCCGCGCTATCGCGACTGCTACGGCCAAGCTCATCAAGGAAGGCTTCGACCCCAAGCCCGAGGTCATGATTCCGCTCGTCAGCATGGAAAACGAGCTCATCTACGTCCGCGAGGAGGCCGAGAAGGCCATCCACGAGGTCGAGGAGCGCGACGGCGTGGACCTGTCCTTCATCGAGATCGGCACCATGATCGAGCTGCCGCGTGCTGCCGTGACCGCCGACGAGATCGCCGAGAAGGCCGACTTCTTCAGCTTCGGCACGAACGACCTCACGCAGACGACGTTCGGCTTCAGCCGCGACGACGTCGAGGGCAAGTTCTTCAAGGACTACGAGGACCTGAAGATCATGAAGGTGAACCCGTTCGCGACGGTCGACGACGGCGTCGTGAAGCTGGTCGACATCGCCGCTAAGGGCGGCCGTGCCACGAACCCGGATATCCAGCTGGGCGTGTGCGGCGAGCACGGCGGCGACCCCGATTCCATCAAGAAGTTCCACAAGGTCGGCCTGAACTACGTGTCCTGCTCGCCGTACCGCGTGCCGGTTGCACGTCTGGCCGCCGCACAGGCCGCTTTGGCAAAGTAAGCGCTTAAGTAGCAGATAACCTGCTGCTGTTCGGAGCGGGGCTGGGATAGCGTTCCCAGCCCCGCTTTTGTTATGGGGAAAAGCGCTGAAAAGTTCCCGGTGCCCTATGCTAACGGCGGTTTAAAGCAGGGCATTTTAAAGTACGTAAACAATCGGTTTTGAGGAAAATGAGGCATTTGCGTTTTGCGCGTAAGTTCGAAAGCTATAATCGCGACTCGTGTTTACGTCCCAGAACATACGCGCCGCATTCCGCGCGGCCCTGCCCATCATGCTCGGCTATGTTGCTATCGGCATACCCTGCGGCATTCTCTCGGCTTCCATAGGGCTCAACGCCTTGCAGGTGTTCCTGATGTGCGCCCTATTCTATTCCGGGGCCGGTCAATTCATGATTCCCAACATGTGGCTCGCCGGGTCGCCGCTCGCATCCATCATCGCGAGCGTCTCGTTCGTCAACACGAGGCAAATGCTGTATTCGGCGGCGTTCGCCCCATGGTGCGAGGGGGCCTCGAAGCGCCTCGCCTTCCTGTTCTCGGCGACGGTGACCGACGAGAGCTTCGGCGTGAACATGAAGCAGTTCGAGCTCGGTGGCTGGTCGGTGCAATGCGCTGCCTTGGTGAACCTCTTCTCGCAATCCTCGTGGACCGCATCGTGCGTCGTCGGCGTTATCGTGGGAAACGCCATCGGCGTGCCCCTGGCCATTGCCTCGTTTGCCATGACGTCGATTTTCATCTGCTTGTTGGTCACGCAGAAAGTCACGACCGCAAACGTCGTGGCCGCCGTATGCGCCATGGTAGGCGTGTTCGTCTGCAAGCTCGTCGGGCTTTCCGGCCCCGCTATTTTCATCGGTGCGCTGGTAGGTGTCATGTGCGCCATCGTGTACTCGCGCGTTAAGGAGCGGGTGGGTTGATGGAGCCGATTTCCTGGACAGGTTTTTGGATCATTTTCGGCACGTGCGCAGTGACGATGCTCGCGTGCCGCGTATTGCCGCTGTTCGTGCTCAAGGGACGCGAGCTCCCGCCGCGCGTGAGCGAGGCGCTCGGCTTCATTCCGTCCGCAGCTTTTGCAGCCCTCGTCGCGAACGACCTGCTTACGCCCGGCATGTTCGATGCCGGCATATGGCCTGCTGCAGCGCCCCTCGTTGCCGCCCTTGCCGTCGTGGTCGTCGCGCGCGTAACCAAGTCGCTTCTTTGGTGCGCCGTGGCCGGCGTCGTCGTGTACGCCCTGCTCGTCATGATCTAATTCTCCGCGAAGCGCTCTATGCGGTAGCGAAGTGGACGAGTCCCCGCATCCGTCCGTCTGCGCGTTCGCCCCTATTTCCCAATGCCGTTTATTGCCCGATCGGTAGCGCGTCGGGGGCAAAGACGCCGTTCTCGGTAATGATCTTAGTGATGTACCTGGCCGGCGTTACGTCGAAGGCGGGGTTCCATACCTCGACCCCGGGAATGGGGTTGGGAAGGACTTCCGAAGGGTCGCGTTGCTCGATGGTGATGCCCGAACCGTCGGCGAGCTGCGGGTCGATTGTCGACGTAGGTGCGGCGACGTAGAACGGTATGCCATGTTCGTGTGCGAGCACGGCTACGCCATACGTTCCGATTTTGTTCGCGGTGTCGCCGTTTCTGGCTATGCGGTCGGCTCCTACGACGACGGCATCGACCTGGTGTTGCGCCATGAGGCTTGCGGCCATGTTGTCGCATATGAGCGTAACGGGAATGCCTGCTTGGGCAAGCTCCCAGGTCGTCAGGCGTGCGCCTTGCCCGACCGGTCTCGTTTCGTCGGCGTACACCCGCTCGATCTTGCCCTGTTCTGCGGCGGCATACACGATTCCGAGCGCCGTGCCGTAGAAGTAGGTCGCAAGGCTTCCTGCGTTGCAATGCGTGAGGACGCGCGCTCCTTCGGGGAGCAGCGCCGCCCCATGAGCGCCGATGGCGCGATTGGTTCTCTCGTCTTCGGCTTGCATGTCCTGGACGAGCGCGTAAAGCAATCGGGCAGTATCGTTCACGTCTGCGACGCCTGCTACGCCTGCGGCGTTTGCAGCGTTCGCGACGCCTGCAGCATTTGCGGTGCTGTCAGCGTTCGCGGCATCTGCTATGTTTGGAGCATATGCAGCGTTCGCAGCGTCTACGGCGTCTGCTACGCCTGCGGCATTTGCGGTGTTTGCAACGGTTGCGGCTGCAGGCGCGCTTGGCGAAGGCACGGATTGCGCGATCGCGTCAAGTGCACGCTCGATGCCCCAACGAAGATTGACGGCCGTCGGTCGTGCAGTCGCGATTTCTTCAGCGACGGCGGTCAGGTCGTCGAGCGAGGTCGCGGACGCAGCCCAAAGAGCCAGGGCGGCAACGCCCGAAATGCCTATCGCCGGCGCGCCGCGCACTGCAAGGGATTTGATCGCCCGCACGACTTCGCGCCAATCGCTAGTAGCGGCAATGCAGAGCTTGCCGGGAAGAAGCCGCTCGTCAACATAGTGGAAGACCGGCCGACCGTTTTCGCACGAAAGTTCGATTGATTTCGGCAAGTTTTCGAGCTTCAGTTGCATCAACACTCCGTCCGTTACGCTTTTTGCCTGTAACGCATTATCGCTTTTTTCGGTCGAGCATGCGCGCATAAACGGCGTTTTGGCACTCGCGGCACTTCAATTGGAAAAGGCGGGCGCTCAAAAGTCCTGTACAATCGGGAATGATTCGTGCTTCCTCACTCATGCGAATTATCGCTAGCAGTCTTACGTAGCAGACATCTGCTGGTACTATTGAAAACGAGAAGGGAAATGGAAGCCCCGAAAATCGCGTTGACAAAATCCTAGTTAATAACTAGGATTACAGTATTCCATACGTTGAGCGGGCTTGGCTCAGACGGTTCCTGCCCGCAGAAAGAAAGAGGAGAGCATGACTATTTACAAGAGCGTCGCAGAACTCATAGGTAACACGCCGCTGGTGGAGCTTGCCCATTATGAGCAAAACCACAGCTTGGAAGCGACGATTGTCGGCAAGGTCGAGTTCTTCAACCCGGCAGGCTCCATCAAGGACCGTATCGCCAAAGCCATGGTCGACGATGCAGAAGCAGCCGGCAAGATCGACGAGAATACCGTGTTCATCGAACCGACGTCGGGCAATACCGGCATCGGGCTCGCGTCGATTGCGGCCGCTCGCGGGAACCGCCTCATCATAACGATGCCCGAGACGATGTCGGTGGAGCGGCGCAACCTCATGAAGGCGTACGGTGCCGAGCTCGTATTGACCGAGGGTAGCAAGGGGATGTCGGGCGCTATCGCGAAAGCAAACGAGCTCGCAGAGCAAATCGAGAACTCGTTCATCCCCAGCCAATTCACCAATCCGGCTAATCCGGCCATTCACGAATCGACGACGGGCCCCGAGATCTGGCGCGATACCGAGGGGAAGATCGACATCCTGGTCGCCGGCGTGGGTACGGGCGGCACGATTTCGGGCGCCGGCAAATCCCTCAAGGGGCAGAATCCCGATGTGAAAATCGTCGCAGTCGAGCCGGCAGGCTCGCCGGTCCTGAGCGAGGGCAGGTCGGGCGCC
>CAMPAJ010000142.1 GCA_946631805.1 uncultured Eggerthellaceae bacterium | reverse complement strand
TGTCGTTTTGTGTCATGCACTGTCGGGTCGTCTTTACGCACTCATAACCCGGAGGGTTCGGGCGACGGTGGATGGCGCTTCGCCAAAACACGAAACACGACCACGGGCGACTGCGGCAATCGACCCACTTGAGGTACCGGAGAAAGCCAGGTTCTAACGCGCACCGTCCGACAGTTTCACTTTGAACAGCTTGCAGAAAGCCCATGCTAGGAAGGCCGGCGAGAGCCCGGCGATAAGGTCGAGTGCCGCTTCGCGTGAACAAACCTCCGTCTCCTGTTCATCCGAAACCGCATCATGAGGCGCAGCTCGTGAACGGGTCAGCCTGCAAGGCGGGGTGCACGCTACGGCGGTGCGGATTCAGCCCAACTACGCGGATTTCCAGAGCGGAGCGTAGATGGTAAGGAGTTGGATACGCGGTATCTCTACGATCGCGCGGCGATGGCAAACAGGTTGAAGTATCTGGCAATGTTGTCGGCATCCTCGTCGAAAGTGCCGTCGTAAAAGAGGCGCAGGAATTCATCCCGCGCGCGTAGCACCTCTTTCACGCGCGGCGATTTCTGCTGTATGAGCACCTCGACGGTGGCGTCGAGCAGGTCAACCGCGCGGTCAATTGCCCCCTGAGCCCGTTTCTCCTTGCCCGCCCTCGTTGCGTTTATGGCCCTGCCGACTTCCGAGGAGATGTTGCCCAGCTGTTCGTAAATAGACATCTGCGCCCAGCGCTGCCGGTCGATCTCGTAATTAGCCATGAACAATTTCTCCTACGATTTCGATGATGGTATTGCGCACGTCCGCATCGTCGACCGATCGCGACCTGTTTCCTTGGGCTGGGCGGATGTTGATCATGGAATCGAACTCGATAAAATCCTCTTCGCCATATGAATCTGGGTACAGGTTGATGCCCCAGAGGTCCCGTTGGGCAGATCCGCGCTCGAGGAGCATCTGCTCTTCGTCGACATGCAGGCCGGCATCGACGACCATAACGCGCTTTTCAATATCGACAACGGCTTTGACAAGCTCGCCATACATGTTCTCGGCCATTTCCTGAAGCTCGGCTAGTTCGATTCGGTCGATTAGTTTCATAAACGTCCTTCCGCACCGTTTGTTGCTTCTCATGATTATACCGTTGCCCGCTTTGAATAGGGCGAGCGTTGCCGCGGGTTCTCTTCGTCCCGAGCGTAGCCGCAAAGACAACGGCACGGCGTGGGCGAGCAACAAGACGGCGTCCGGTACGTATGCGATGCCGTAAACCCTCTAGATTTCCCAAAGCACCGACTAACGACGCATCGGAGCATGGGAGTCAGCATCGTTCAAACGCCTTGCGGCGCCGTGCGAGCGGGATAGGTGCCGCGTCTACCTCTGTATACCGTTCGCGAAACCGTCGGTGAGAGTACCAGTCTTTAACGCATGACAACCATGTGGCCTGCCCGGCCTCAAATGATGGGGATCTCGCTCAGGTTGGTCCAACCCGGCAGGGCCTGAACAACCCTTTGGTACCAGCCGTTCTCGAAGAACATGCATTTCGAGAGGTCCTCGTGCAGGAAGCTGTCGCGCTCGCCTGTGAGGAGCACGCCCAGGGCCCTGCAACCGCCTCCGCAAAACTCGAAATAGGGGCAGGTCCCGAACTTCTCCCCGTAGCGCATGTAGACAGATTTCTCATACGCCAGGGCCTCGAGGGCTGCGGAGGCGTAACTCTCGTCGGCGGAGCAACGTCCTATCAGCGCGATGCCCGTCAGGATGCCGGCGATCCCCGGCCCCTCGCCCATGGAGATGGTGTCGCTCCAGGTGCCTTCGTAGTCCTCTATGAGGCCGAGCACCCATCGAAGCTCGTCCGCCATCCGTCCGACCAGGTAATTGGCTCTTCTTTCTCGGGGTACATTCGTATCGCATGATCGATGTAGGTCAGGTCGAACCGCTCGTCATCCTCGTCCAGGGCATAGAGGGTGTCGAGGGCGTGCCCGAGCGCGGAGACACTGAACTTGGCCGGCACGAGATGGACGGGATGGCTTGGACGAGATGAGCAGGTGAGCAGTTGTGGCACCTGTAGAAGGCGCCGGTAGCGTAGCCCTATTCTGTCAGGAAGCGCAGCTGTTGCGTGCCGAGCGTGCACGCAGCCCGCGCATTCGTGAAATCGCGGATGCGCGCCTGCAGCTCGTTGGCGGACTCCACGGGAACAAAGAGGTGCAGCGTGACGTCTTGGGCGAAGTCGGTCGCGTCGACCTGTGCACCCCAACCGGCGAGGCGGCTGGTCAACGACTCGTAGAGCTGGTAAGGCACGGCCACGTCCAAAAGCTGGCAGGGGATGCGACGAACCTTGCGCGAAGCGTCCAGGGCGTCGGAGGCCGCTTTGGTATAGGCGCGCATGAGCCCGCCTTTGCCCAGCAGCGTGCCGCCGAACACGCGCGCCACCACGCAAGCCGTGTCCTGCACATCGCGTCCCTTGATGGCGTTCAGGACGGGCAGGCCGGCCGACCCGTGCGGCTCCTTGGCGTCGGAGAAAAACTCTGCCCCATTGGACAGCACCCACGCCGACACGTAGTGGCTCGCAGATGGAATTCGCTCGATGATGCTATGCCTGAACGCGATAGCCTCGTCTGCCGACTCGGCATGCACCGCGAACCCGAAGAACTGGCTCTTGCGGTCCTCGTAAAGCGATTCGCCGACCTGGCCAGGTGCCACCGTCGTATATGCTTTCAGCACTTCTTCCATGAGGCCATTATACTGCCTTCATGTTATCGGCCAGACCCCTGGCCCCATCGGATTCGTGGCTCCGATTTCTCAGCCGGGCTAAAGCCCGCCTCCAAATCGGAGGGCCTTACCGCTCTTGCGGCCAGGTGCTATCGGGCCAGTCTTCGCCACCGGACAGCTTCTCGTACGTATCGATTACGACGGCGGTGTTTTCATCGACTTTCGTCATAACGTACTTCATGTGATCTTCGGGTATGGCAACGCATCCGCCCGTATACGGCTTCGCGGGACCGAGGCAATGCAGGAAGATCGCCGAGCCCAGTCCGGGCGTTCCCTCTTCGTTGTAGCTGATGTTCAGGCAGTATTGGTAGTGGTAGGGGAAGTCGATGATGTGCTCAGAATCGCCGCTTTCCACATCGAGCCCCGGAAGGTCCTTGATGTTGACCAGCTCGTTGTAATGGTAACCGTCCCTCGGGTCGCCCGACCAGTAGGTGTCGTCGTCCACCTTCACGTAGGGAATCGCGCACCCCGGATCATCTGCGATGCCAAAGGCCCTGTTGAACTTGAATTGGCCCGTGGGCGTCTTGGCGTCGCCTTCCTTCGTCTTGTTAAGCCCGTTCTTGCCAATGAAGCCCGGGGTTGTCATCACCATATGCCACGTGCCATCGCTCTGCTTTTCATGGAGCGCCACCCATGCGTCGGTCGCATCCTCGGCAAATGCCGCGACGACGAGCATCTGGTCGGCAGATTTGGCGGCGTCGAGGTTGGCTACCCAGGCGGGCGACTCCACGTCGATACCGGTATATTCGCCCGCGTTCGCCGGGGTTGCACTCTCCGAAGCCGTGCTTTTTGAGCCTCCCGAAGTCGCGCCCTCCGCGGCTGCGCTTTTCGAAGCTGCTGGTGCCGAGCTGCATCCAACCATGGCGGCAAGCAGTACGGAAGCGATAGCGATCAACAAAGCCCTTTTCATCGTTGTGTCTCCTTCATTATCGGCCTTGCCTTATGCGCCTAAGCATATCACGGCGAGCGGGAAGGGGACGTCATCCCATGTGTCAAGTTAGATGGCTGCGCATTTGCCGCATTGCTTTGGCATGGTGTGGGAATGGGGCGTCCAGCTTAGGCGTTAACCCTGATTGGGCGGCCATTCCGTGCATTTGAAGATGTGCTAGCCCCATATGATGCGCAAAGCCTCGATGCGATTGCGGATGCCCTTTTTCAGATAGTCGAGGCGCCAGCGGCTCAGGTTGCCGTTCTCGAGTATCTCGGACGCCTCGTCTTCAAAACCATCGAGCAAATCAAGCTCGAACCAGCTGTTATTGGCGGCGAGTATGAGCTGGCGGTTGGGCGATGCGTCGAATGGGCGCGCAATGAACGAGTAATCGCTCGCCGCGACTTGTCCTTCGTCTTTGTCGTACCACAGGCTGTTGCCGGAGTCGAACAGCGGGGCGAATCGCCACTCGAGCGTGTTGATGTTGCGTATGAAGCCGAAATTGCGCAGGTGGCGGTCGGTGTTGGCCAGCAGTCCGTCGCAGACGATCATCCTGCACAAGGCCGAAGCGGCGTCGTCGCGAGTTATGCCGAGGTTAGTCGCCTGGCGCAGAAGGGCGTCGAATACGCTTTCGCCCCGACGGGCTCCTTCCGTTTCGTATACAAGGCTTGCGGGCACGTACTCCTCGTCGGTGCGCACGAAGCATGGGCACGCCGCTACCGTGCCGAGCCCTTCGACTATTCGCGCCTCGTAGGGGACGAATTCCCGGGGATCGAGGACACGTCGATGAAGCGCGCTTGCCACGACTTCGTTATAGACCTGCTGGTCCGTCCAAGGAACATGCCCTTTCAAAAGCGTTCGCCTAGAGCCTTCGCACACCCATTTTTTCGGCAGGGCCCCTTCGGACGTGTTGTCGGGCGAGGAAAGCCCCACATCTGCCAGCCAGTCGTCCCATTGCTCGCTTTCGTTGCCAAAGTCGTTATCGAAGTAGTTCAAGTCGTCCCATTTCAGGTTTTCGCCGGAAGGCTGAATCCAATACTGGTCCGAGAGCGAGAAACCGAGGCTGCGGAAGGGGAGGAGCATTGGGTCGTCGAGTCCGAGCTCGGCAAGTTTCCGATCGAGGGCCGATCGTCCGCCGGGGATGCTGCGATGTTGCCACCAGCGTGCAAGGCCCGATGCTGAGCCTACGCCTGCGCGCGTTACCGTCCCTATGGGCGCGCGCGTCGGATCGATCACGCTGCGGGGGATGAAAGATAGCCGCTGCCGGTCGAACGAGAATTCCATGACCTCGTACGTGCCGTTCATGAGCAGGTAGGTCTCGCCTTTGCGTGGACGACCTGGTTTAAGCGGAGCCGACTCGTTCTCGGCGAGGGACTCGTCGCTTACCAACCACCTCTTGTTTACCTTTTGCGCGCGAAGCGTGCCGTTCGAAATCCGCTTGTGCACGGCTTG
>CAMPAJ010000141.1 GCA_946631805.1 uncultured Eggerthellaceae bacterium | reverse complement strand
TTATCGGTTTGGTAGCCGGGCTTGTGGCCGTCGTATTGTCTGCGCTCATGCTGTTTGGCATCGTCAATGCTGCGAGCATAGTGCCGGGCGAGTTTACAAATCCCGCCTCATCAAGCGAAAGCGCGCCCAGCGAAGGCGAGGGGTCGGAGTCGGAGCAAGCGGAATCCCAGGCTTTTGCCGGAAGCTGGAAGCTCGTCGGTATGCAGGAAGGCGATCAGATCTATACCGAAGAACAGATCAGCGCCATGGAAGCCGTCGGGCTTACCGTGGAGGTCAACCTGTCTGAACAGGGGGAGGTCGACCTCGTCCTGTTTGGCGAGTCCATGGAGGGAACGTGGGAAAGCGATTCCGACACGCATGCCACGTGCACGCTAGAGGATGAAACGGTCGACCTCGAGCTCGTGGATGGCAAGCTTCAGGTGAAACAAGGCGAAAGCATGCTCATCTTCGCGCGCGCATCGTAGCGTTGCGCGTCTTCGGAACTGCTCACATCAAACTGGCTAGCGTAGTAAAGGGGACTGTCCCCTTTACTACATTCAGGCGTTTTTTAGCGTGCTTTTAGCCAACGGGATGCGCATCCAAAAAAAGTGTACATATTTCCTGACACTCGCATCAAAAGTCCTGGTCGATTTTTCCGATTCCTAAAATATGTACACTTTTTGCTTCGGCACAGACGAACGCTTCAGCAAAGGGGTAGTCCCCTTTGCTTCGCTGGATGCTGGTCGTTCTGTACGCTTTGGAAAAATGGGCGAGAGCGCACGTATAATGGCGGTATGGATAACCAGGTTAAAACAGTAGCGATTGTCGGCGGCGGGGCTTCGGGTCTCGTTGCGGCCATTGCTGTCAGCGAGCGGGCGCGCGAGCTGGGATGTCCCGTGTGCGTCAACGTGTATGAAAAGGATGACCGCGTTGGCCGGTCCATTTTGGTGACGGGTAACGGGCGCTGCAATTTCTCGAACGCGAAGCTGTGGCTGCCCGAGTACCACAATGCCGATTTCGTCAAGCAGGCATACGCGTGCTTCGAAGACGAACCGCACGATCAGGGCAGGCATGTGGTTGACTTTCTGGAAAGTTGCGGGTTGGCTTGGCGTGAAGAACCCGATGGCCGGCGGTATCCGCTCGCGAACAAGGCCAGCGTCGTCGTGGACGTGTTGCGCGCATCAGCGGCACGGCTTGGGGTGCATGAGCGGTGCGAGTCGCTCGTCAAGCGCGTCGAGCTGCCGCGCGAGCAAGGCAAACGCTACACATTGCGCATGAAGGACGGCGTGCTCGAACGCGCCGATGCGGTTGTGGTGGCCTGCGGGGGCAAGACACTCTCTTCGCTCGAAGTCGAGGGCCTTCAAAAAGAGCCGCTGCATCCCGTTCTTGGCCCACTGCGTGTAAGCGATGCCGACATCCCCTTCGTACGCGAGCTTGACAACATCCGCGTGCGCGGCGTGGCGGCTTTGTGGCGCGAACGCGACGGCGAGTTGGAGCTTGCCGCTTCCGAAAAGGGCGAAGTGTTGTTTCGCAAGTACGGGGTCTCGGGCATATGCGTGTTCAACCTCTCGCGCCTGGCGCAACCGGGCGACGTGTTGAGCGTGGGCTTCCTTTCGTCCATGGACGTGGAGCGGGCCGAATACTACCTTCGCATGCGCCGCGATGACCTGCGAGAACGGTTTGGCATGGGGCTCTCGACCGACGAGCTGCTGCGGGGGCTCGTGCTGCCGCGGGTGGCCGATGCGCTCATGAAGCGCGGGGGCATCGATCCGGATGCCCCGTGCGACGACGACGTGCTCGAACTGCTGGTTTGGCTGCTGGTCCGTTGCAAGTTCACGATTGCGGGCATAGGGGACCCGGATGTATGCCAGGTCCATCGCGGAGGACTGCTCGTGGACCAGTTCGACCCTTCCACTATGGCCGCTTACGGCATCGCCGGGTTGTACGCAACGGGGGAGGCGCTTGACGTAGACGGTCCCTGCGGCGGATACAACCTGCATTGGGCTTGGTCCAGCGGCCTTATTGCCGGCCGCGCCGTTGCAGAATGGCTTGCAAACGGTTAAAGACATGCAGTATATGCCGAGGTGTCACGCTGTGTATCGAGGGGTCTTTACGCTAAACCGTCGTCTACGTTGCGTCGTACGGGTCTCGGGAACGTCTCGATGCTCGTCTTTGCAGCTCATGTACGACGGACGGCCAGCTAGTCGCCTCCTGTCAGCGGCGATTTACCATAGGGTGAGGAGTTTTTCGTGATTGAAGTATCGAATGTGCGCTTGCCGCTCGATGCCGGCTTGCCCGAAGGCGAACGGCTTGCCGTCTCGGCGCTCGCCAATGCCCTGGGGTTGAAACGGGCGGATATCAAAGACGCGCAGTTGCTGAAGCGCAGCGTCGACGCGCGAAAGAAGAACGACATCGGATTCGTCGCCACATTCGCCGTCGAGCTTGAGCCGGAAAAAGAGAAGGCGATTCTTAGCGGCTCGGCAAAGGTCTCGAAGCGCGTGAACGTGAAAGAGCATACGCCGTACGAGCCGCTGGAAATCCCGCAGTGCACCGCAGACCCTTCTGCCCCAAGACCCATCGTCGTGGGAACTGGCCCAGCGGGCCTTTTCGCAGCGCTGTACTTGGCTCGCGCGGGCTTGAGGCCAATCGTGCTCGAGCGCGGGGGAGACGTGGACGAGCGCACGCGGGCGGTTGACTCGTTCAACAAGGGCGAGCGTCTTGACCTGGCGACGAAC
This sequence comes from uncultured Eggerthellaceae bacterium, assembly GCA_946631805.1. Next base: position 2,443 of record CAMPAJ010000141.1, on the reverse strand, counting down.
GTGCAGTTTGGCGAAGGCGGAGCTGGCACGTTTTCGGACGGGAAGCTCACGACCGGTACGAAGAGCCCCCTGGCGTCTCATGTGCTGCATTGGTTCGTGGAAGCCGGCGCGCCGGACGAGATTCTGTGGCAGGCCAAGCCGCACATAGGTACCGACAACCTCGTCAACATCGTGCGGCGCATGCGCGAGCAGATATGCGAAGCGGGCGGCGATGTGGTGTTCCACGCCAAGCTCGACGGAGTTACGTTCGACGGGCAGGGTCACCTGAGTTCCGTTGAGGTCAAGGCCGATGACGTTCAGGCGTTGCGAGCGCTCGTTTCGGCTGACGCCAATGATGAAGGGCCAACGGCCGGCGATGCCTCCGTCGTTCGAATTCCCTGCACGGCGCTCGTGCTCGCGTGCGGGCATTCGGCCCGCGACACCTTCCGCATGCTGCAGCGCGCTAACGTGGCGATGGAGCCCAAGGCGTTTTCCGTCGGCGTGCGCATCGAGCATCTTCAGGCCGAAATCAACAAAGCCCAATACGGCTCCGCGGCCGAGCATCCGGCGCTCGGGGCCGCCGATTACAAGATGGTGGCGCACCTGCCCGGCGGCCGCAGCGTGTACACGTTCTGCATGTGCCCTGGTGGCGAGGTCGTGGCTGCGGCGAGCGAGGAGTACGGCGTCGTGGTAAACGGTATGAGCCGCTTTGCCCGCGATGCAAAAAACGCCAACGCCGCTTTGCTCGTGGGCGTGGTGCCCGACGACTTCAAGGGAAACGACCCGTTGGCCGGCATGGTGTTTCAGCGTCGCATCGAGCAGGCCGCCTTCGGCGAGGCGCGCGAGCTCGGTGGGGAACTGTGGCAGGCTCCAGCCCAGACCGTCGGCGATTTCCTGGCCGATACGGCGGGCAATCCCTCGCCGAGCGTGAAGCCGAGCTACGCGCGCGGCGTCGTCTGGTGCGACTTGCGCGAGATATTCCCCGAATTCGTCACCGATGCCTTGGCCGAGGCGCTGCCCCTGCTCGACCGCAAGCTGCGCGGGTTTGCTGACCCGGGAGCGGTTATGACCGGCGTCGAAACGCGCAGCTCGAGCCCCGTGCGCATCCTGCGCGACGACGACACGATGCAGGCATGGCTCAAGAAGCAGGGCAAGCGCGTGCGCCCGCGCGATATCGCGCGTGGTCACGGCAAACCTGCCGAAGAGGGGGTTTGCACGCCCTGCGGCATTTATCCGGCAGGCGAAGGCCCTGGTTATGCGGGCGGAATAATGAGCGCGGCGGTAGACGGCCTGCGAATCGCGCAAAAGCTGGCGGGCGATCTGTCATGACCGATGGCGGCATCGAGGCCTGCGTTCAAGCCCTGAGGGAAGGCAAACCGGCCGTTTTCCCGACCGATACCGTCTACGGCATCGGCGTGTCGGTTCGCCATGCCCAGACTCCACAGGCAATTTACGACATAAAGAAGCGCGCTGCTGGCAAGCCCATATCGTGGCTCGTGGAGAGCCCCGATGCGCTCGATGAGTACGGGGTTGATGTTCCCGCGCGGGCGCGCGAGCTCGCCAAGGCGCACTGGCCCGGCGCCCTGACCATCATCGTGAAGGCATCCGAGGCGGTCCCTGCGGCTTTTAGGGCGGGCAACGGCACGATTGGAATGCGTATGCCGGCGAGCGAAACGGCGCTCGAGCTCATTCGCGGCGTCGGGAGTCCTTTGGCTACGTCTTCGGCCAACATCTCGGGCGGCGTTGACCCGCGGGCGTATGCAGACGTGGATGTGCGCTTGCTGTCTTGCGTCGCGGCGTCCATCGAAGATGAGTGCCCCCACAGCGGCACGGCGTCGACCGTGATAGACTGCTCCCTAGGTGAAATAACCGTCGTTCGCCAAGGCGACGTGGTGATTTAGGGGCGCTGCTTTGCGCGGTGCCCGAATATTCGAGAGGGCAGGTGGCGCAATGCAAGACAACATCTACGAAGTCGGCTTTTCGTACCAATCGAAGGACCTCAAGTCAAGGATCAATGCCAAGTTGTGGACGTCTGAGGAGTTCGGCGGCCTGGACGAGCCGGGCACCGTCGAGCCCAAGGGCGTGATACAGATTGTTCACGGCATGTCCGAATACGTCGATCGCTACGACGATCTTGCCCGCTATATGGTCAGTCGCGGGTTCGTCGTATGCGGCGAGGACCACATCGGGCACGGCGGTTCGGCTGCCGACGAGCGGCTGCTCGGCCATATGCCCGTGCAGGGCGGAAAGGACGTTCTGCTCGGTGACGTGCGCACGCTTCGCGGCAAGGTTTCGGGCTGCTTCCCGGGCGTGCCCTACATCATGTACGGACATTCCATGGGCAGCTTCATCGTGCGCTGCTTCATAGCTCGCTATGGCGATGGACTTTCGGCGTGCGTGCTCTCTGGAACGGGAAATATGCCCGAGAACCTTTCGAAAGCGGGCCGCACCCTCGCCCGCGCGA
>CAMPAJ010000140.1 GCA_946631805.1 uncultured Eggerthellaceae bacterium | reverse complement strand
CGATATCGCTGACCTGGGTGTAAATGTAGCCGACCAAGCCGTCGGGCTCCAGCGCGCGTGCCTCGGCAAGCAGTGCCCGCACGGCGCGGCGCCATTCCGCGACGTCGTCGTAAGGCTCGTAGCCATAAGCTTCGTCTAGAGCGGCATGGCCGTCTACGCGGTGCGTGAAGCCGCCGAACTCCGATATGATGAATGCGCGGCCGAGCCGTTTGTCGGGCCATACCTTGAGGTCGCGGAAGTAGTTGTGCACGCTGCTGAAATCGCCGCAGCGCTGGTCGTACCAACCGCTCACGGCGTCGATGAAGCGGGTGGAATCGAGCGAACGTGCGAGCTCGCAGGCGCGTTTTGCGTGGAATTGCCCCCAACCCTCGTTGAACAGCGACCAGCCGATGATGCAGGGGTGGTTGCTCAAGAGCCAGATGGCTTCGCGGCAGGTGGCCGTCCACTCGGCTTGGTACTTTGGATCTGCCGAGCCAAGGCGCTTCCAGTAACTGGGCATGTTATCGCCGAAATGGTTCCAGCTGAATTTGAACAGCGTGGGCTTGTAGCTCCAGTGCCAGAGGTTGATGTCGGCGGCACCGCCGTTGATCATGTCTTGGATCACCAGCATGCCGAGCCTGTCGCAGTGATAGTACCAGCGCTCGGATTCGATCTTGATGTGCTTGCGCATGACGTTGAAACCGGCATCGCGCATGGCCTGTATATCAGTTACGAGCGCCTCGTCGGAAGGAGCCGTCATAAGGCCATCGGACCAATAGCCCTGGTCGAGCACTCCCTCTATGAACAGCGGCTCGCCGTTGAGGAACACGCGCGAGTGGCCGTCGTCGGTGCGTTTCATCTCGATCGTCCTAAAGGCACAGTAGCTCTCGACTACGTCGTCTCCGCAGGTCAAGCGCAAGCGATACAGGTACGGATCTTCAGGCGACCATAGGTGGGCATCGGGGACGTGAACGGCTGCGGCGGCGATACCCGCCTCGATGGCGCAGCTATCGGAAGCTATAACGGAACCGTCGTCTGCCAGAATTTCCACGATGAACGACGGTGCGCCCGGTGTGATACCGTGCGCACGCCGGGATGTCTTGGCGCTTGTTTGCTCGTCTGATGCCTTCTCGGGTTCGGCAGCAGGGCTTGTGGCGCCGGTGTCTGTTATGCTGACTTCTTGGCTTTGGTTGGCCTCTTCGCGCTGTGCGATAATCGCGCCCACGGCAACGATGCCCGTCTGCGCGTCGGGCTCGATCTTAGCCCAGGCAATGTGCGTGGGGGCGACGGTTTCGATCCATACCGTCTGCCAAATGCCGCTCTGGGCCGTGTACCAGATGTCGCCGCGGTCGAAACGCTGCTTGCCGCGAAGCTGTCCGCCGAACTCGCTGGGATCGGCGACGCAAACCAAAAGCTCGTTTTCACCGTCGTCGAGCGCGTCGGTAATGTCGAACGCGAACGGCGTATAACCACCGGCATGCGAACCCATGAGTTTGCCGTTTACGCGTACGGCGCAGGCGTAGTCCACGGCCTGGAAGTGCAGCAGCACGCGGTGACCTTGCGGGCGTGCCGGCGCGGCGAATGAGCGGCGATACCACAGAAGCTCGGTTGGCTGCAGCTGTCGACCGAGTTGAGGAGGAGTGGAGCTTTCGGGCTGTGCCACATCGGCATCTTGCTGCGTTGCGGCGTCTTCGGTTTGCGCGGTATCGGAGTTTTGTGCAGTTGTTTCTGGCGCGTTGGGCGTACGTTCTGCTTGGCCGGCATCGACCGCGGCGGCTTCGACGGGCTTCTTTACGCCCGAAAGCGGCGCTTCAGGCGAAAACGGCACGACGATGGTCTGGTCGAAAGCCGCGTCGTCGGGGATGCGGGCTTGCGTCGTGACGGCAAGCAAGTCGTCACTCGGCTCGTGGGTGCCCGGCACGAACGCGCAATCCCACACGCCGTTCAACGTGCTATACGATGCGCGCGCAAATTGCGGGGTAGGGTGCTCTTCCAAGATGTGGTCGACATCCAGCGATTCGCCCCATGGCGTGAACATCGTTTCCAGCTGGGCTTCTACATGTTCCTTCGGCTTGGCGCCAAGGACTTTTTTCAGATGCAGCATAACGGCTCCTATCGCAAATTCGTTTTGTTAAGTGTACCCAGATTGAGCTCGTTTGAATGTAAAAAGATACTGTTTACACTGGCTTCATGCTCATCCGCCCCGTCCAGGAGGGTGATGGAGTCGTTCGCTTGGCTTCGGCTAACCTAAGTGAATAACAGGAACGGTGCCTGCAGAATCGCTCACGACCCCATCGCCCTCCTGGACGGGGCTGCTGGGGCCTGAACGGTAACTGTAAAAAGTAACGCAAGCTGGCTAATTATTAGTTTTTCCGCACAGGTCTCGATATCGTCATAGCCTCATGGATGAGGTATGCTGCATGCTGAAGACCGCTATTTTGGAGTGTTGGCTTTTCGAAGGGAAGGACGATCATGGATAAGCCGATTCTGTATTACTGGGCGCCGTGCCCGACGTGCTCGATTGCTACTCATTATGCTGCCGAGCATGGAATAGAGTTGGACTTGCGCGATGTGGAGCAGGAAGGGCCCTATAACGAGTTGTTGGCGTTGGGCGGCGATGCGAATCTCATCCCATACTTCTACGATGGCGAGCAGCTCATCGAGGGTAATGACGCCGTCATGGAGCACCTTAAAACGCTTGGCTAGGTAGCCATGCCGCTTCGCTGCAAACACGTTGCTCCGAGTGGAAGCACATAACGTTTAATCGCCGCGGTTTGCCCTTCTCTTTCGCGAACTTGCAAGCGAGTGGGAGGTTGGTGTCACTCCTATTTCTTGACGGCCTCGTAGCCTACGAGTGCGAGGCCGCACCAGATACTGCCCAAGCACACGGCATGGGCCAGCGTGAAGGGCTCGCCGAACAGGAACACGCCGGTGATGAGGGCGATGGTGGGGCTGACGTACTGGATAAAGCCCAGAAGCGATAACGGGATTTTATTGGCTGCGTTCGCGAACAGAATGAGCGGAATAGCGGTTATCGGCCCAGCTAGGACGAGCAGACCGGTGATGAGCCAGCCGTGAGGCGTGGCCACGTCGCCTAAGAAAGCATGCGTACCCGTGACGTATGCGAGGGCGATTGCAAAGGCAATCGAGGGCAGCAACATGACCGTGCTTTCGAATGCGAGCGCCGTCGTGGCGGGGTAGGCCGCCTTTTTCTTCACTGCGCCGTACAGGCCAAACGTCACCGCCAGCGCTACTGCCATCCAGGGAAACTGCCCGTAGTTGGTCGTGAAGAACACGATGCCGAACACGCACAGGGCAACCGCGATGGTCTGCAGCCGCGTCAGGCGCTCGCCGAACACGACAAGCCCCAAGACAATCGAGACGAGCGGGTTTATGTAGTAGCCGATGGCGGTTTCGACAACGTGGTCAGCGTTTACCGCGTAGATGTAAACGGCCCAGTTGATGGTGATGAGCAGCGCAGAGGGCACGAGGTAGCGCCAGGCGCGCGGCTCGCGCAGCAGTGCGGGCAGGTTCCGCTTCGTAACGATGCACACGATGATCGTAACGACGAAGCACCAGATGATGCGGTGCGCGATGATTTCGAGCGAATCGACTTCGACCAGGAGCTTCCAGAACAGCGGGCAGAGGCCCCAGAAGACGTAGCAGAAAAACCCGGAAAGCACGCCGCGCTTCTCGTCGGACGTGAGGCTGCGTGAGTCTCCGAGGGCACCTTCTGGTTCCGGTGCGTTATTGTTTGCCGGATTGCTCATGGTTGCATGATAGCTGATAACGGTGGGTTGCGTTGTCGTGCTTGCTCTATCCCACCGCCGTCCGGCTCGGGAGCCTCGCATTCTTGCTGGTCCTCGCGCGCGGGCGCATCCGACATCGTTGCTTCCTGCTGCGGAACGCTGCGAATGCGAGGCTCCCGAGCCGGACGGCTTCGTTTGCTTCGCTGGTGGCTGTCCCGGGCCTCGCATTCTTGCTAGTCCTCGCGCGGGCCTAACTCGGCATCGTTTTTTCTGCTGCGGGATGCTGTGAATACGAGGTCTCGGGACGTATGGCTTCGGTTTCCTGGGCTGCGGCGTTTTAGGTGCGTAGTTCGATGCGCCGCGACTTCGTGGTTGTTACTTGTACGTGTTCGTGCCGTCGTAGGTGGCGGTGGTTACGACCGAGAAATGGAAGATGGGGCGGTCGACTTTCAGGATGCGCATGGGGTTGTGGGGTGTGCCGGCGGGGGCGAAGATGATCGTGGACTTGGTCAGCAGATGCGCTTCGCCGCCCATGGTGAATTCGATTTCGCCGCCGAGGTCGGATGGATCATCGGGGTTCGAGCCGATAAAGCCGATGAGCTCGTCGGCGTCGTCGTGGCAGTGCTCCTCGAAAATCGGGTCGCGCTCGGGCACGGCGGAATACCATGCCGTGTTCATCTGGAAAGCGCCTGGCGTTACGTTGCCGTCGATCCAGCAAATGCGATGGGCAAACTTGTTGTAGATCTCCTTGAAGGCGCCTTCCATGACTGGCGCGCCCTTTGCGTCTTGCACGAAGTTGGCCGCATAGGTGCCCGATTCGTTGTTGAGGATTGCCATGAGTGGTCTCCAATCTTTGTTGGTGGACTATTTGCATAGCCGGTCGTGCGCCATGCCGGTTGGCACATAGTATGCCAAACCAAGAGGCCTTCGTTCGCGTGGACGTAATGTTTTTATCTGACGATGGGACTGTCCCCATCGTCAGATCATCTGCTGCGCGCAGCGGAGTTATTCCAAGGCAGTGCTAATCCGCTTTCGGCATGGGAGCCCCTCTCTGGTCGCCCCTTCCTCGCAGTCGTGCCGGGGCGGGTCACGTCACCTGCAAAACGGCCATAATCATGTCAGAATCGGGTTGACACCACCCTTTTTCAAGTACACTGGGCCAATGCTCGATCGGTTGATTACATTCTTGCGTGACGAGGCGGTGCTCTGCATCGCTTTTGTGTGTGCATGCGTTTCGATGGTGGCGTCCGGTGATGTAGCGGGCGCTTTCGGCTATATCGATTGGCGCGTTATCGCCTTGCTGTTCTGCCTTATGGCTGCGGTGGCCGGGCTCCGCAAGAGCGGCGTGCTCTCGCGGGCTGCGCAGATGCTCGTCTCGGGTAAACGGTCACAGCGTAGGGTTTGTTTTGCGCTGGTCATGCTTCCGTTCTT
>CAMPAJ010000139.1 GCA_946631805.1 uncultured Eggerthellaceae bacterium | reverse complement strand
GAGCGATTCTGCAGCCACTGTCCCTGAAATCCACTTAGGTTAGGCGAAGCCAAGCGAACACCCCACCCCTCGGCGGAGGGCCCTCGCGGGGCGATGGGATAGTTAGCCGACATTAAGCAGACGTCACGCGCGGACCAGAACGCTAGTCGTGTACCTGGTAGATCACGTGGTTGTCCCCTTCGAAGATAACGGGGTAACGCTTCTTCATCTGGTCGTTCATGCTGTCGCGCACGGGAATGCTCACGTATTTGCTCTTGAACGAATCGCTTTGCATCGAAGACTTCGTGTAGCTTACGCGCAGGTTGTTCGTGTTCAGGTAGTACGGCAGGCTATAGTACAGATGGATGTTGCCGTTCTCGATGGGATGCGCAACCGTGTTTTCCCACTGGTCATCGGAACGCGGCATGATTTCGGCGAGCTTCTCGCGCACGGCGACTTCTTCGGCATAGTCGTAGCCTTCCGCATATTGCGGGTAGGCAAACTCGCCGTTGTTGATGTAGAGCGAGCCGATGCAGGTTACGCACGAAAGCGCCACGACGATCGCGCGCACCGGCACTTTCCCGGCGATCTTCGTCACATCGCTTTCGAATATGATTGCAACGAAATAGATGACGTCGACGACGATCATCATCCTGTACATCTGCTCATAGGAGTACAGCAGCAGGTTCGCCTCGAAAATCGCAAGACCGGCGAGCAGGAGCGCCAGATAAAAGGTCCCCTGCACCCGCTCGTGCTTGCGGTAGCGTCGCACGCACATGACGAGCAGGACGATAAACCCAAGTGCGAAGGCGAACAGCAACACGCCGCGCCACCTCAAGTGCACGAATTTCTTCATGGAATACAGCACGCCGTCGACGTTCTGGCCCACAAGGCCCCCGAGAGAATCGATGAGTATCGTGAAGAAGCTATCGGCGAACGACGTGGTGGTCAGATACGGCGTCGCGTAGTACTTGGAAGCATACATGTAATAGCCGAGCGCTAACGCGCAGGCGACGACGCCCACGACGCCGAGCGCCACGCGCCACGCCTTGCTCATCCCAAAATCGCATACGACCAGCAACAGCCAGGGCACGAGCATGAACGCGAGTATGTAGGGCCGCATACCGCCCCAAAAGCCCGTGGCAACGACCATGACCACGAGCGCAACAATGGCGGGCCATTTCTTCCCCGCGCCCGAGGAGCCCCTGAGCGCAATGAGCGCGCAGCAGATGAAGATGGCGCCGTAGAGCACGTACGACGCTTCGGTCATGCCCGAGCACAGGAAACGCGCAATCACGAACTCCGTTGCGACGAGCACGACGAGCAGGATCGACTGGCGCACGTCGGGTCGGAGCAGCACGACGATCAGAAGGCAGGCGAGCACGCCGAACGAGGCGTTGAGCACGTACATGAAGTTATGGCTCTCGAAACCCGAAATGAACGAGCCGATGAAATACGGCGCATACGTGAGGGCGCAATACGGGCCGTACGACGGACGCGGAGCGGGGACCTCGTCGTACCCGGGTATGCCGCTGGGCTCACCGAAGGCGCGCATCTGCACGACGGTGCGGTAATGGCGCGACTCGTCGTTCCAGGTTGAGTTCCACGCATCGAGCGACGCGAGGCTCGTGCCGGTGGCCAGCGCTATGACGAAGTAGGCGATCAGGGGCGAAAGGACCACCAGGACCCAGAGCGCAATGCGTATGACCTGCTTTTTCTCCATTTCCCATCCTATCAAGGCAAACGCGGACACGTAATGGTATCAGAAGCCATGCCCCGTCAACAAGCGGACGAAATACCACAGCCCCGTGAACACGTGGCCGACGAACACGAGGCCGACGAGCACCGCGAAGCACGAACGCGCGCGCGACGGCGCGGGTGCAAGCGCGTTGCCGCCATCGGCATCACCCGAATCGCCTTGCGCCGAGCCCGAGGCGCCACGCCCGACGAGCTTGGCCAGATTAGACGGCTTGAGCGCCTCGCCCCACGTACGGACGAACACGACAATCGAGGTCATGACCCAATAGTACACGCCGAACTTGAGCGTCCAACCGAAGTTGCCGTCGTAGATTCGCTCGCCCGTCTCGTTGACGAACAAAAACACGCAAAGCGAGAACACGAACAGTATGAGCGCCATGCGATAGTTGTAATCGGTTTTGAGCGAGCGCCAGCACAACACGAGCACGAGCAGCGGGAACGCGTACGACTGCAGCATCGAGAGCAGGACGTTATCGGAGTTGTGCTGCCATACCACGGCGAATCCGAACCCGATGCCGCTTGACTTGACCTCGGTGAACAGGATGGTGTACTGGTACAGCAAGATGCCCACGATGATGAAGAACGGCACCGCGAGCGCGAGCGAGCGCTTGATGCTCGATGTGCCCTCCCGCACGAGGGCGACGACGCACAGCACCACGACGGTCGGCCCGAACACGATGACGAAGCTCGGCTTGACCGCAGCGCTCGCAATGACGAACACGCAGAACAAAAGCCAGTCCACGATCTTGTTCTTGGACTCGATAACGCCGACGAAGCGCAAATAGGTCCAAACGGCAAGGAGGCTGAACAGCTTCATGCCCAAATAGGTGGAATTGTGCCAAACGTTGGGAAGCGACATTCCCTGGGCGATATGCGGCGAGAACACGGGAATGTACAGCGCCCCGATGAAGTTTGCCGCCAGAGACAGCCCGAATACCGCCCACGGATTGACCTTGGGAAGCAGCTGGCGCATGAACTGCTCCGACACGATAAGCGTCACGACTTCGATAATCGTAAGAAGGGCAGCCGCCCCCACGGGACCGCCGGCGCGCCACGAAAAGCCCAGGAGCGACTGCACGAGGCTGTACTCGGCCTTTCCTTCGGCGAGGGCACGCTTGATGTGCGCAATCAAGTCGGAGCTGAATGCGCCAGTGGCCTGCTTGTAGAACAGGTAGAAGAACACGGCCGCCAAAGCGGCATACACCACGACGCGCACGATGCGCAGCGGCCATGCTGATTGCTTCATATATGTACGGTCCTTTCCTTTAATCCCTTAACTCGTAAATGATGTGGCCGTGACCTTCGTATATTTTCTTGTAGCTTTGAGCGAGCCGCTCATTGGCCTTGAACCGCTTCGAGACGCACATGTACTTGCTCTTGAACGAATGCTCGTCCATCTTCTGCTTGAGGGCGTCGGATTTGATCGTGTTCGTATTGATGTACGTCGGAAGCTCGAATATCAAGTACAGGTTCTTGGTCTCGACCGCATGAGCGACCGTGTTGTCCCACGGATCGTCTGCGCGCGGCATGAGTTGGGAGAGTTCGTCTTGCAAGGCCGCGTCTGCCGCAACGTCAATCGTGCCCTGCGGAAGCTCGAACTCGGCTGGACGCACGACCAAACACCCGCAGCATACGAGCGAGAGCGCGACGCCGAACGCAATCGGGGCAACCGGCTTACCGTCGCGGCGCAGCAAGCCGCCATGCCACACTATGGCGAGCAGGTACACGAGGCAGATGCAGATCATCGTGCGGTGCATTTGCTGGTACGTATAGATGAGCAGATGGGCTTCGAGGATCGCGATGCCGGCGAGCACGAATCCCAAGAACAGGGCCGCATGCGTCTTGTCGCCCTGCTTATGCGCCTTGACGAACATCGCGATGAGCAGAACGAGCTCCACGATGAACATGAACATCATGACGCCCTGACGACGTAAATGAAGAATGGACGTGGCAGCGTACGTCACCCACGCGACGTGCTTGTGCGCGAGCGACGGAAGCGCGCGGCTTATTTCGCCGAGCAACGTGTTGCCGAACGTCGTGCCCGTAAAATACGGCGCGGCGTAATACCTTGAACAATACAAGTACGCGAACAGCGACGCGAGCGCCACGACGACCGACACGCAGCCAAGGCCGATGCGCAGCCCCTTGCCCGACGCGAAATCGCCCTTCCACAGCACAAGCCAAACGGCGAGCATGAGGGCCAGGATGTAGGGCCTCATGGCTCCCCAGAAGCCGCACGCCACGACCATGGCCACCAGAGCCGCGATGACCAGATGCCGCTTCTCCTGGGATGCGCAGTTGCGCGCCACGTAAATCGCGCAGGAACCGAACAGGGCGGCGAACACGATGTACGAGGCCTCGGTCATACCCGAGCATATGAGGCGCGTTATAACGAACTGGAACAGCATGATGCCCGCGCACAGAAGCGACTCACGCACGTTGGGGCGCAGGATCAAGACGACGAGCGCGCAGGCCAGAATGCCAAACCCCACGTTCATGATGTACATGAAATTATGCGATCCCCACCCCGTCAAAAAGGCGCCGAGGTAATACGGGATGTATATGAACATGCTGTACGTGCCGTACGAGGGCCGTTGAGCCGGCACCTCGTTGTATCCTGCGACGCCGGTCGGCGCGCCCACCTCGTGCATTTGGCGGATAACACGGTTATAGAACAGCTCGTCGTTCCACTTCGTGTTCCAGGCGTCCAGGGAAATGAGGTTCGTGCCCGTCACGAGCCCGATAATGAGTATGGAAAGTAGCGGCGCTGCGACCACCGCCAACCAACCCGCATAGCGCGCCACGCGCGAATTCGACATCAAACGAACTCCCCTCGAAACTTTATAACCTGTGTATTATAGCCAAACTCGAAAAACAGAACGCCTGCACAATAGCGTTTGTAGCAAATGGGCATCTCAATATAGAATGCACGTACCGATATTTCAACACGACGCCGCCCGCGCGGCGAGCAAGGCAGCATCGACCATGCAGGACACAGCCCAAGAACACGCCACAGCGCAGCCCTCGGAACAGGAACGCAAGCGCATACAGAAATCCGCATCGCTGTGGTACAGCGCCGGCAGCTTGCTGCTCGCGCTCCAGTCTTTGATCATGCTCGTCGTGCTCACGCGCGTATGCGACGTGTACGTCGCGGGCGTGTTCACGATTGCATTCGCCAACGCCAACCTGTTCCTGAACGTCGGGAAGTTCGGCGTGCGCAAGTTCCAGGCCTCCGACCGTCAAGGGCAGTTCTTCTTCAGGGAATACCGCGCCTCGCGCATCGCAACGTGCCTGGCGATGGTCTTGGCCGCCGCAGCCTACATCGCCTATAGCGCTTTGACGCTCGGCTACTCCGGCGAGAAGACGGCCGTCATGCTCGTCATGTGCGTGTTTAAGGCGGTCGAGGCGTTCGAAGACGTGTACACGGGCGCCTACCAGCTCGAAGACCGCCTCGACGTCGGCGCACGCCTGCTCACGCTGCGCGCCGCCGTGACCGTCGTCGTGTTC
>CAMPAJ010000138.1 GCA_946631805.1 uncultured Eggerthellaceae bacterium | reverse complement strand
ACTTGTTGTTCGACACCACCTGGCCCATGTCGGCGCCGGCGCCGATGAGGATGCCGGTGTCGACCGAAGGCATCTCGAAACGCGACGCTCCGAACGAGTTGATGAACCGCAGCGCCAGATCGTAGTTGAGCGAACGGTCGGCACCCGGAACGCCGCACCAGAACGCGTTGACGAGCACCGAGCGCGTGCCGTACTCGTCGGTGATTTCTTTCAGCTTGTCGCAGATTTCGGTCAAGGCCTGGTCCCAGCTTATGCGCTCGAACTTCGCCTCGCCGCGTTCGCCCGTGCGCTTGAGCGGGTAGAGGATGCGGTCTTCGGCATAGGGGATGTCTCCCGACATGATGCCCTTGCTGCAGATGTGCGGACCCGTGCCCGGGCTTGGTAGCGTGCCTTTTTGCGTGGCCACGATCTTCCCGTCTTTGGACCATACGTCCAAGACGCAGTGCTCGTGGCACCCGAACCCTTGGCATGCGCTGCGCGTCAGCTTCAATTCGCTTGCTGCCATACATACCCCCTCGTCATGTATGAGCGCACGGGACCTTTTCCCTCGTCGTGCGCACCGTACCGCCACGCCCGATGTGCGCTCCCGTCGCGTTCAATTATAGGGGTGAAAATATAGGTAAAAACCCTAACGATGATAAGGATAAACAACAATAAGTTGCATAATTGAGCAGTGAAAAGTTGGGTCGTCTCCCTCATCAGGAGCGGTGGAATGGGAAAACGTGGAAGCGTGTGGAATGCAAGAACGCGCATCGAAGCCAAGTCTCGATGCGCGTTCGCGACTGCGGGCGGGCGCCGCAGGATGTGTATTTGGGGTCTGACCCCAAATACACATTTTGAGCGTTGGCTCGTTAGATGTCCTTTTCGGCGTACATGACGCCGTCGCGCGGCTCCTCCCAGGGATCGAGCGGGTAGACGCGGAACTCGTTTGCCTTCAGCTCGTCAAGCGCTTTGGAATAGGCGCTCTGTGGGTCGTCGGCATCGCCGTACGAAAGCGCATCGGTGGGGCAGTTGAACACGCAATAGGGCATGTTGTTCGTGGCCGCGTTGCCGGCGCAGCCGATGCATTTCTTGGTGTAGATAGGCATCCACTTCATATAGAGGTTCGGCCATTTGCCGCCCGGGGTGTCGATCTGGCCACCGCCAATGGTGCGTACGAACACGCGGTACTCGTCATCTGCCAAACCGTATGCCTGTTTGCACGAAAGCGAGCAGGTCCAGCAGCCCACGCAGCGGTTCACGTTAACAAGGATGTTCTTTGCCATGGTTATTCCGCCTTCCTGACTTCGCAGAGGGTGTCCCAGAACACTTCGGGCGTGTCCTTTTCCACGATGAAACGCGCCGAACGCGGCACGCCCGATGCATCGTAGACCTTCTGCAAACCGAGCGACGTGTACTTGATGATGTTGTCGACCGTCTCGGGTGCGCCAAGCGGAGTCGCGATGAGCTGGGGATTCTTCTTATCTTTGTAATCGTCTTCGTCGAAGCTGTACCACATGTGCGCCATTCCCGGCGGGATGTCCTGGCGCAGGTGCAGGTTGCACGTGATGACGCCGCGGTCGTTGAAGACCTCGACCAAATCGCCGTCCTCCAATCCGCGCTCCACGGCCGTTACCGGGTTCAGCGCCACGCCCGTTTGGGTGGCCGTTGCCAGCTTGCGCAGTTCGGGCACGTTGGTGAACTGGCTTTGCATGAAGTACTTGTGGCGCCCTGGATAGAACTGCAGCGGGTACTTCTGCAGCGTTTCCTCGTCGTGGATGATCGTCTTCTGGTAATCGGCGAACGCCGCGCCCAGAGGCACCATGCCGGCGGCGTAGAACTCGATCTTGCCCGATTTGGTATTGAATGTCGTGCCATCGTAGTTGTCGTAGGGCGCCTCGGGCATCGGGAAGTGCAGGAACTTGTTCTTTTGCAGAAGGTCCCAGGACAAGGGCGTGATTTCGCCGGTGTCCGGGTCCTCGACCAAGGCGCCCTGGTCGTTCATGAGGTTGGCCTTGAATTCGGCCCATTCCTTCATGGACGGGTAGAAGTATTCACCCACGCCCAGCTTGTCGGCCATCAGCTTCCAGATTTCGGCAGGGTCCTTGCTCTCGCCAACCGGGTCGATGGCCGGCTCGTTGAGGATGACGCAGTCGTTGGGACCCGACAGGTACTCGTAGCGCTCGAAGATCGTGGCCTCGGGCAGCACGTAGTCAGCGTATTTGGCGGTGTCGCTCATGCGAATCTCGAAGCACACGAACAACTCGAGGTTGGGCAGGATGCGATTGAGCCACAAATCCTTGTTAGGCCAGTTGGTAAGCGGGTTGCTGAACGGGTTGATGTAGGCCTTGTACTGCTGCGGGGCGTCCGGGTTGCCGAAGCTCGTCATGATCTCGGTAAGGGTCCTCTGGTCGGATTTCGTGGGTTCGGGCATCTGCGGGAACCAGAACGGCATGACGTTCATGGCCGTGGGTGCCGAGTAGTCGAGCGGGGCCGGCAGGAAGTTGCCCTTGCCGTTGCCGAAGTTGCCCGTCAGGTAGGCGAGCAGGAAGACCGCGCGGGCCGACTGCGTGCCGTTGGCGTAGCGGAAACCGTCGTAGATGAAGATCATGGCTGGCGTCGCGTCCCACAGGTCGCGTGCGAGCTTTTCGCAGGTGGCGGCTGGCACGCCCGTCAGTGCTTCCTGCGACTCGGGAGTCCACTTGGCCAGGTGCTCGCGCAGCTTGGTGTAGACGGTCTTGGCGCCGATGCCGCTTACCTCGACCGTGGCCTCGAGCTTGGGCTTATGCCCGCCGTAGGAGTCGGTCGTGCCTTCGTCGATGAGACCGCCGACCGAATCGCCTGACGAGTCGGAGCCAAGGGCGCCGCTCGCCTTCTTGCCCGTTTCGCGCTCGACGATGAAGATCTCGTCAGTGTCGGCGTCGACCAGCACGAACTTGGCCGGGTCGCCGCCCTCGACGATGTCGGCCTCGCGCAGGTACTGGCCGTTGTCGTCGCGGACCAGGTACGCCGCCGTGGTGCGGTCGAGCAGGAACTTCTTGTCGACCAGGTCGTTTTCGACCAGGACGTTCGCCATGCCCAGCGCTAGCGCGGCGTCGGTGCCTGATTTCACCGGTACCCATTCGTCGCATTTCGCCGACGTCACGTCATACAGGTTGGAAATATGCACCAGCTTGACACCGCGCTCGTGAGCCGAGATCAGCATGTTTGTCGTCTCGCCGGGGCGCGTAAAGCCGATGGGGTTCGAGCCCCAGATGATGATTTCGGAATCGGCGATGTTAAGCAGGTACTTGTTGTTGGATGCAGGGCCGCCTTGCTCGATGATGCTGGCGTAGATGAGGCACATGTCCACCGAAGGCAGCTCCAGGCGCGCCGTGTTCGTGGCGTTCACGAAGCGGTGTGCCAAGTCGTAGTTGGACGAACGGTCGGCGCCGGGAAGGCCGCACCAGAACGAGCCCACCAAGATGGAATGGGGGCCGTACTCGTCCATGAGCTCTTTCATCTTGTCGGTTATCTCGGTGATTGCCTGGTCCCAGCTGATGCGCTCCCATTTGCCGCTTCCGCGCTCGCCGACACGTTTCATCGGGTAGAGCGGACGGTTCTCGGCATACGGGATCTTGGAGTTCATGACGCCCTTCGGGCAGATCTTGCAACCCGGATAGGGCCCGTTCAGAGGTGCTTTCTGAACACGGGAAATCTTCCCGTCCTTCGAGTGAACTTCGACTACGCAATGCTCGTGGCATCCGAAGCCCTGACATAAGTTCAGGGTTACGCGTTCGTCTGCGTTCGTCATACATACCCCCTCGACATGCATGAGCGCAACGGGACCTTTTCCCTCGTCATGCGCGCAAGGTCGACCCTGCGGCCGACGTGCGCTCTCCCATGCTCGATTATAGGTTCGTTTTGCGCGAACCGCGTGCTTTCTCTGAAGGTAATAGGTAACAAACGGTTGTGTAATTAAGTAATGAATGATTGAAAGATTCCTGGCCTTGTTGCGTGGCTCCGGTCTCGAAGACCGCCGATGGAAAAATACTTTATTAAAGGGGGCAAGCTGCATTGCCCGCGCAATTCGTATAAAGGATTTAGGCGCGTGAACGCTGCTGGCGCGAGTCCAGTTCGAAGCGGCGGCAATCGCGCGCTTGGCGATTGCCGTCCAAACGGGCGTACAATATCTTCTAATAACACTGTCGCATAACGGGAGGGGAAGGCGATATGACGAAAAAGGCCGACAACGGCACGATGACGCACGTGCGCGAACCGTATGGTGGGTCCACGGTTGACGAGCGCAAGGAAGCGATGCTGCGTGGCATGTCCGAACAAGAGCGTGCCGAGCGCAACGTGATTCCCGCGACGGCGCCCAATGGCGATGCGCATCGCGTCATCGCCGAGGAACGCTATTCCGAAAACGATACGTTCACGCACTACAAGCCAGCTCAGGTGGACGACCCCGGCCCCGCATCGCACGAGCCGCCAAAGCCGGGCGTGCTACGCGAAGGGCAGAAGATCACCGACCGCATCGGCGTGAAGGTGTCGCCGAACGATCCCGATTACTGGGGGCTTGCCAGCGTGATGACCGAGGAAGAGGCGGCGCTGACCGCGCACATGAAAGTGCGCAAGCCCATGACGTTCGCCCAGCTGCAGCAGGCAAGCGGACTCGAGCCCAGCAAGCTGCAGGATTTGCTCGACGCGCTTTCGATCAAGGGTATTTTGGAGTACAACTGGGAAAACCTCGACGGCAAGAACCCGAATCACGAGAAGCGCTACGTGCTGCCGATGTTCGTGCCCGGTTCGGCCGAGTTCACGGTGATGAATCAGCAGCAAATCGAAGAGCATCCCGAGCTGGGCACATTCTTCGAACGCATGACGTTTTTGCCGCTCCAAAAGGTAACGAAGATGGTGCCACCCGGCGGTGCCGGCATTGGCATGCACGTAATTCCCGTCGAACGTGCCATCGAGTGCGAAAACGAGGCGGTCGACGTCGAGCGACTTTCCCATTGGCTGAAGAAGTACGATCGGTTCAGCGTGGGCGCCTGCTCGTGCCGCATGGCCGAGCGCGCGAGGGGCGACAATGCGGGCAGCGACCCGCAGAACTGGTGCATCGGCGTCGGCGATATGGCTGACTATTGCGTCGAGACCGGCAAGGGTCACTTCGCGACGCTCGACGAGGTGCTCGACCTTCTGGTGCTTGCCGAGAAAAACGGCTACGTGCACCAGATAACGAACATCGACGGTGCCGAGAAGATTTTCGGCATCTGCAACTGCGATGTGAACATCTGCTA
>CAMPAJ010000137.1 GCA_946631805.1 uncultured Eggerthellaceae bacterium | reverse complement strand
CCGCAAAGGCGAACAACGCCGTGGCCAGGCACGCGTGCTCACCATGATCTCGATGAAGGAGGGCATTAACCAGAAGGACCTCGCCTTCCTGCTGGGCATTCGGCCGCAGACGCTCGGCGAGCTCCTGCAAAAGCTCGAGGAACGCGGCTTGGTCGAGCGCGCGAAATCAGAGACCGACGGCCGTGCCATCGAGGTCACGTTGACCGAGGCGGGGCGGGCCCACGCTGCCGAGATAGCCGAACGGCGCGCGCTCGCGGCAGCCGACATCTTCGCCGCTTTGAGCGACGACGAGAAAGACCAGCTGAACACGATCCTCGACAAACTCGGCACCGAGCTCGACAAGCACAACCCACGCCATCACGGCAAGCAGTAGCGCAAAGCCCAAACGATTGCAAAGGATACGGCATGACCAAGCAGGAGAACCCGGCGGCCGGCAAGACAGACGAACGCGCAAAGCGCCCGCTCGCACGACCTGGCCGCGACGAGAACGGCAGAGCTGTCGTAACGCCCGAAATGCTCGCGCTGGCCGAAGCGCTGGCGCATCCCGAAGGCGATCCCTACGAGAACGCCCGCAGGCTCGGATTCTCCTGCGAGCAGTGCGGCTAGCTTTTTGGGCTGCGCTCAATGCTTGATCTGCGCAATCCTCACTCGGCGAATGATTGCATCGCGACGATAGTGCGCTCCATGAGCTCGTCGAGCTCCCAACCGCAGAGCTCGGCGCCCTGCGCGATAACGTCACGGGAGCACCCAGCGGCGAAGCGCTTGTCCTTGAATTTCTTCTTCAGCGACTTGAGCGGCAGGTCCATGACGCTCTTGGATGGCCGCATGAGCACGGCGGCCCCGATGAGGCCCGTCAGCTCATCGGTCGCATACAGAACCTTTTCCATGAACAACTCGGGATCGGGGCACCCTTCCGCCGCAAAGTTATGGGACTGAATGGCATGGACGAGCTCATCGGTGCCACCCGCGGTGCGCAGCCACGGTTCAGCCTTGAGCGTATGCACCTCCAGCTGCGGAAACTCTTCCCAATCCAGGTCGTGCAACAACCCGACGATACCCCAGAACTCCTCGTTCTCGGGATCGAACTCGCGCGCGAAGTAGCGCAACGTGCCCTCGAGCGTTTCCGCATGCTCGATGTGGAACGCCTCCTTGTTATGCTGTTCCAGCAACGCGAACGCGTCCTCGCGAGTAATTCCAGCTTCAAGCTTTGCCATAGGGACCCCTTTCCATCGCGCACATTATACCCAATGGAATGAACTCGAACGAAACACCCAACCTCGTGTCGCTGCTTCATTAGCCGGAATGTGAAATGGGGTCGTAGCCATTTTCACATTTTGAAACAATGCCCAGGCGAGTAGCCCCAAGAGGGAATCTTGGCTTCCTAGAGCGCGCCCTCGATACGCGGCACGTGGTCGTCGATGCGGCAGGGCTCGATGATGCGATCGATCAGGTAATTGCATTTCGCCGCGGCAGTGTCGCTGTCGATGTCCCCGAGGTTTCCGAGCGCGTACTCGCGCAACGTGCCCGAGAACACGTACGGGCAGGCATGGCATAGGTAGTTGACATCCGAAGGCGCGATGCACCCCTCGCCCGCCGCACGGTTGAAGTAGTATTCATTGCGCTCATGCGGGCTACCACTGAACAGCGAGAGGAAGAAGAACCCGTAGAACGCTTCGGAACGGTCTTTGGGGTCGAACGGAAACAACTCGAAATACTCGACGATCGCATCCTCGAACAGCTGATTGTCGCAATCGTAGAACACGTGGTAGAACAACTTGGGGTTGCGAAACGCGTAGTGGCTGAACACGTGCCACGAGTCGATAGCCTTGTCGATTGCCGACTCCTGGATGCGCTCGATGGCAGCGAGGTCTTTGATGTAGTCCTCGAGGAACCGGATGCATCCCACCATCAGCAGATAATCGAGGTTGGCGAAATGCCGGTACAGCACGGCGGAATCGCACCCGACCCGTTGCGCTATCTTGCGAATCGAGATGTTCTCGATCCCCTCTTCTTCGATCATCTTGCACGTAACGTCGACGTACTCCTGCTTGGTGTGATGACCGTTGCGTTTTCTTCCCATCAGCGTAGCTACCTTAAAGACAACCGTCCGCCCCGCGAAGGAGCCGACATCCAGATTCAGGCCGTTTCTGCAATAACTCATTATGTCATCGCGATGTCGTTAATCGCATAGTAGCACACCTGTTTTTGAGACTGCACGCAAATGCCCTGAATTTCAACATCTTCTTCCAAAAGAAAGCTTTCCTGGGAAAAGTACCGCTCATAGACTTATTCATACCGTTCACCGCCGTTGCATTGTAATTTGTCATCGCGATGACAATACTGCCTAATTAAGTCATCACGATGACTTTTAAACGAAACCGAGAGGAGTTGTTGAGCATGATTAAATCGCGGCTGGCTTATCTGGATCAGAACGACTTCGAGCGCATCCACGCTGCTTCCTGCAAGGTCCTCGAACAGACTGGCGTCGTGTTCCATGACGACGAGGTCTGCGACCTGTTCAAGAAGCACGGCGCAAAAGTTGAAGGAAGCACCGTCCACATCCCGCGCACCCTGATCGACGCGGCTACGAAAAACGCCCCGCGCACATACCAATACAATGCTCGCAATGCGCAGAAGACCATCGTCATGGGCGAGGGCATCCATTCGCAGCCGAATAACGGTCCTGTTTTCATCCAGGATCTTGACAACGGCAAACGCCGCGCCACCTTGCAAGACGTTGCGAACCTGCAGATACTGGCCCAAGCCTCCGACGTCATCGACGTGGCAGGCCAGCACCCCGTTGACCCAAGCGACGTACCGCAGGAATTCAAGCACCTCTACGTGTGCCGCGAGACGCTGCGCCATTCCGATATGCCCATCATGGGTTGGGATGTGGGATTCGAGAAAGCCAACCAGTACCTCGACCTCGTGCAGCTCGCATTCGGCAACGGCACCGGCCCCGAGAACCGCATCGAGGGCCAGTACTGCCAGACGCCCGTCAACCCCTTGAGCCCGCTGCAATGGGAAACCAAGACGCTCGGCACGATGAAGGCATACCTCACCCGCGGCCAGGGCATCCACTACCTCCCCTGCATCCTCGGCGGCGTGTCCGGCCCCATGCGCCCGCTCGGCACGGCCGTGCTCATGAACGCCGAGATCCTCTCGGGCCTCACGTTCGCCTACTTGTACAACCCCGAGGCGCCGGTGCTCTACTCGCCCTCGTCGTCGATCGCCTACATGAAGAAGGGCACGTACTGCACGGGCACGCCCGACATGACGCTCGTAAACGCGCCCATCATGCAGATGGCCCACGATTTCTACGGGATTCCGACGCGCAACATGTGCGGCATGTCCGACGCGAAGGTCGTCGACGCGCAGGCCGGCCTCGAGACGATGCAGAACGTGCTGATGGCCGTCATGACCGACTGCGATTTCCTGTTCGAATGCTTCGGCGTACTTGACGCCATCATGACCGTCTCCTACGAGAAGCACATCATCGACGAGGAAATCGTGGCGCGTTGCATCGCGCTGAAAGAGGGCCTGGACCTGTCGGACGATGCCCTTTCGGTCGACGTCATCGACGAGGTCGGTATCGGCGGCAGCTACCTGGACGCCGACGACACGATGGATTACTTCATGGACCCGTTTGCCAACACCGTATCGGAGTGCGAGAGCTACGACGCGTGGGTTGCCGAAGGCTCCATGGATATCGCGCAGCGCGCCAACCGTGAGTACAAGCGCCGCTTGGCCGAAGCGCCCGAGACGCTGCTCGATGCCGAAACCGAAAACGCCATCACCGGCTACATGAACAAGGTGATGGGTCTCTAGCAAGGAATTCTCGCCGCCCGCACATCTGCGCGGGCGGCACTGCTTACGCTAAGGAGGGTAGCATGGCTGCTGAGACAACTTCAAAAAAGCAAGGCGGCAAAATCGCGCCGTGGACGTTCTTTCCGCCATTGATCTTCATTGTGGCGCTCTGCGCTTGGGTCATCAGCGACCCGACGGCCGCCGGCGCCGCGATGGGCGTCGCGTTCAGCTTCGTCACCAACGAAATGGCCTGGTATTTCCAAATCTTTTTCTTCATCGTCATCTTGCTGCTCGTATTCCTGTGCGTATCTCCGATCGGCAAAAAGCGCTTTGGCGAGGAACAGCCCGAGTACTCGATGCTGTCGTGGGCGGGCATGATATTCACGTCTGCCGCCGGGTTCGGCATGCTGACCTGGACTTCTATTGAGTGGTACTACTACGCATCCGCACCCACCTGGGGAATGGAGCCGTTCTCGCCCGAAGCCATGGAATGGGCTTCGCTCTACCCGCTGTTCCACTGGGGTCCTGCCGCATTCGCGATCTACGTACTACTCGCCGTGCTGTTCGGCTATCAAATGTACTGCAAGAAGGTGACCGACTCCCGGCCAAGCACAGCATGCGAGTCGCTCATCGGCGAGAAGAACGCCAAGGGAGCGCTCGGCAAGGTATTCGACGCCATCTTCTCGATTGGCCTTCTGTGCTCGGTCGTGACGTGCGTCGGCGTTAACGTCCCCACCCTGTTCGGGATCATCTCGCGCGTCGTGGGCTTCGAGCCGCCGTTCATCGCCGAAGCATGTGTGATCCTGGCATGGTCCGCCCTCATGGCCGTACTGCTTTACGCCGGCCTTAAAAAGGGCATCAAGATGTTCAGCGATTTCCGCGTATGGCTTGGCTTTGCCATCCTGGCGTTCCTGCTCATCGCAGGTCCGACGACCACAATGCTCAACTCCTTCACCGATGCTCTGGGCATGTTCGTCCAATACGCAGGCCGTTTGTTCCTAAACACCGACCCGTACGCCCAGTCCGGAACGCCTCAAGGTTGGACCGTCTTCTACTGGTGCTGGTATCTGGCCTGCGCCATCCAAACGGGCATCTTCTTCGCGAAAATCTCGCGTGGCCGCACGGTTCGCTCGCTGGTCATCGGAGCGATGGTCGGCTCAGTCGCCGGGTCGTGGATGTTCTTCGCCGTGTTCCAGGGCTTCTGCATGGATATCTTCGTGAAGAACTCCGTCGACATCGCTACCGTGCTCGCCGAATCGGGACAAGGCGCCGCCATCGTGGCGCTGTGGGACTACTTCCCGTTTGCCCAGTTCCTGTTCCCCGTGCTCATGGTTTATGGCTTCGTGTCGATGCAGACGCTGCTCAACGGCCAATGCTACAGCATGGCGATGATCACGACGAAATCGCTCGTAGGCGACGAGGAGCCGCCGCTGTGGATGCGCATCTTCTGGTCGGTGGGCATCGGCGC
>CAMPAJ010000136.1 GCA_946631805.1 uncultured Eggerthellaceae bacterium | reverse complement strand
TTGGCTTCGCCTAACTGATGTGTATAACAGGAAGAGTGGCTGCAGAATCGCTCACAACCCCATCGGCCTCCTGGACAGGGCTGCTGGGAAACTGAGCAGCAACCGCGACCAAGTTGAGAATACCGGCCCTGATCCATCCAACTTGCTCGAACGACTCAGGTTGGATGGGTTGGCCATTGCGTTACGAGCGCTGGGGCTTGGACGTTAGATGCCAGCCTTTGCAGTGCGGGCAACGGTAGCTATGCAAGCCCGTGGTGCCGTGCTCGGCGCATAAGCGAATGGCCTCTTCGGCATCGTCACGACACGAATAGCGGTTCTTCGATTCGCAGGCCTTGTAACGCAGGGCCTGTTCCTTTTCACGGGAAATGTTGGCTTGATGGCGCTCCTCGCGCTCGAACAGGAAGTCCATGTCGCTTCCCAGCTGCGCCTTGAACTCGGCCACTTGCTTGGCGCGCGCCGAGCGCTTCTTGCTTCCCATTCGGCCATCCTCCAGACATACGTTGTCGGGATTACGTGTCGGGCAAATCCCAACCCTAAAATAAACAGGTCAGGCAGAACTACTGCCTGACCTGCCTGTATTCAATGGTGGTCGAGGAGGGATTTGAACCCCCGACCTTGTGCTTGTAAGGCACCTGCGCTCCCGCTGCGCCACTCGACCAGTCGAACACGCATCTTCGCACATTCTGGGAAAAATGGCAATCCACTGCACGCGGAAGGCACATTTCCACACTGCCGAACCCAAGAAAAACTCACAACGGACCTTGCGCGAAAGCTTTGCCACCTGCCAAATTGCTCGTTTTTTTTTGATAGAGGCCAACAAAACACGCTTTTTCGGCCAACTTGCGACGGTATGCCAACGAGGATGCAGCTATGCCATAGCAACTGACCTCACGCTTCCAGCAAGGGGCAGACCAGCCCTACTCCGTTTTGCGCGCCGAATCGCGCTTGCGCACACCGACCTGCAGGGAAAGGTTCACCTCGGATAATGCCCTTGTTACCCAACAGGCGGGAGGCTCCATGAAGCAAAAGCATATGACGATAGTGGCAGTTTCGTGCGGGGCGCTCTGCGCGTTGTGCGTCGCCGGTTTCTTATGGAACGTACAGGGCGAAGCAGATGCCGCGCGTTCCGAGGCGCTCGCCCGGTACGGCGGCGAGCAGGTCGAGGCCTGCATAGCAACGCGCGATATCGCCGCGGGCGAAAGACTCGATGCGTCGTCGGTCGAGACCAAGCTCTGGATCGCAGACCTGCTCCCCGAGGGATCCGTCAACCAAAGCGGAGCCGTCGTGGGCAAGACTGCGACCTCTTCGATTCTCAAAGGCGAGGTCATCAGCGAGAAACGTTTTCAAGAGGGACGCGACGTCCTCGACATTCCGCAGGGGCTCGAAGCCGTGAGCGTCCCCGCCAAAGCCGTGCAAGCCGTCGGCGGGGCCATTCGCCCCGGCATGAGCGTCGACGTTTACTCATCGGGAAGCTCCGGGACTGCTCCGCTTGCGAAGAGCGTGATTGTCCTGGCAACGTCAGTCGGCGACTCGGGTTCTCTCGTCTCAAACGAATCGGGCTGGATCACGCTCGCCGTAGATCCCGAGATAGTCGAAGGGATTATCTCGGCTTCAAACAAGACGAACCTGCACTTCGCCCTGCCCCACCCGAATTCAGAACAGCCCGCGAAATCAAAGGCTTCGAGCGACACCGCTTCGGATAAAGCCAGCAAGGAGGCCAAAGAGACTGCGGGGTAGCCAGCGCATCTCAAGAACGAAACTGAACCGCTCTTCGTAGCCGCCCATCTGGCAGACGTCAAGATCGGCACTCAGCCGACACGCTAGACCAAAACCCTTAGCGCGCTCCCAACCGACATCCAAGTACTACTCGAATCCAGCACAAGCGACCTCGAACAGCCATCCTCAACCGCCTTTGACACCAAGAAACGAGGAGAACCGCCCATGACCGCACGAATAGCGCTCTGCATCGACGAACTCACCCGGCTTAATCCGGAAATCATAGGGCTACCTGGCGAAAGGCTCGAGTCCCAACACTGGCTTGAACTATACGAAAGCGGCACGATTGCCCGCAATGCGCTCATGGACAACGCGAGCATCGACGAAATATGGGTTGCGTCATGCGATGACGTGGAATCCATTAATCTTGCCGCCACGCTAAAGGCCGACTGCGTACAGCGTAAAGTGCGCCTGCTCGGGCTTCACGGAGGAGGCTCCCTTCTGAGCCGAGCTCATACGGCCAACATCGACGAGGTCATGAGCCAGGCGACGTTCGTCGAGCGCTACTCGCTCGAAAAAGGCCTCGCCAAAGCCCAATCCGCCGAAACCCCGAAAACCGGCATAGTCAGCTCGTCGCCAACCGTAGCCGCAATCGAGGAAGAGCCCTCTCCCGCAACCCAGGCCTCGCTGCTGCCAACGCTCGCGACGCTGCATGCAAGCTGTTTCGTCATGCCCGTCGTCAGCGGAAGCGGAGGCGCCGGCAAATCCACGGTGGCTACCTTGTCGGCGTTTTGCGCGCACGCAATCGGGCGTAAAACGCTATTGCTCGACTACGACCTGCAATTCGGGGACCTCGCCGTCATGACTGGCATCGAAAGCCCTTTGACCCTCGACGAGGCGCTCGTGCGGCCCGACAAGCTCGAGGCGGAAATAACCCGCACCGACCGGCCGGCGCTCATCACCGCGCCACCGCGCCTCGAGATGGCCGAGAGCCTTTCTCGCGCCGTACCCGAGCTCCTTGAGCGGCTGGCGCCTTCATTCGACGTCATCGTCGCCAACACGGGAGCAGCCTGGGCCGAACAGCACGCCGCCCTCATAGAGCGCAGCAGCTCGGTGCTGTTCCTCGTGGACCAGCGCGCCTCGTCCGTACGCGCCTGCCGCCATGCCCTTGAGCTCTGCGCACGCTGCGGCATCGCCACCGGGCAATTCCGCTTCCTGCTGAACCGATGCGGGAAAGGCGCACCGCTCACAGCAGCCGACGTCTCGTGCGCATTGCACGGAACCCCCGTGGCCGAACTGCGCGATGGCGGACGCGACGTCGAGGAACACCTCGCCGCCGGAGCCGTTGTCGAACTTGCCGAATCGGAAAACCCCCTGTACGCAAGCGTTCGTTCCCTCATGGCCGACCTGCTGCCCAGCATCGGTCCCGCAATTTCCGAGCAGGCCATCGCATCAACGCAAGGACGCGCGCTCGGCAGACGCCGGGGACGCCACGTTGGAAAGCGCAAGGGGTGGGGCCGATGAGCCTGTACGACCGCGCACAGCGGGCCGAACGCGCCCAGCTCGATGCCAAAGACACCGGCAACGCATTGCTCCCCATTCTCAAGAAGCAGCTTCAAACCATCATCTCCGTCGACGAGCTCGCAGAATTCGCGCAAGACAATCCCGAACGAGCGCGCAACGAGGTGCGCAGCGCCTGCCGTCGGTTATTCGAAGGGCCCATGTGGGCCTATGTCGAGCCCGACGTACGCACATCGCTTGTAGAACAGCTGATCAACGCCCTGTTCGGATTCGGAGTGCTCGAGGAAATGCTCGCCGACGAGTCCATAACCGAAATCATCGCCAACGGTCCGCATTGCGTGTTCTTCGAGCGCGATGGCACGCTCTTCCCTTCCGAGCGCTGCTTTTCGGACGAAGCCGAGCTGCGCGCCCTAATCGACCGCATCCTCGGCCCGCTCGGCAGGCGCATCGACGAAGCCTCCCCGATGGTGAACGCGCGGCTTCCCCAGGGACACCGCGTTAACGCCGTCGTGCCGCCCATCGCGCTCGACGGGCCCTACCTGACCATCAGAAAGTTTTCGGAACACGTCATAACCCTCGAGGAGATGCAGGATGCGGGCTCGGTAGACGAACCGCTCAGAACCTTTCTTATATGGGCCGTGCGAGCCCGCAAGAGCATTGCGGTATGCGGGGGAACCGGCAGCGGCAAAACGACGCTGCTCAACGCTTTATCCTGCGCGATCCCGCATCGCGAGCGCATCGTCACGATAGAGGATTCCGCCGAATTGCGCTTCCAAACCCACCCGAACGTCGCGCGCATGGAAGCCCGGCCGCAAAACGCCGAAGGCGTCGGCGAGGTCACGATACGCGACCTGGTCATAAACGCTTTGCGCATGCGGCCCGACCGCATCATCGTCGGCGAATGCCGCGGCGCCGAGGCGCTCGACATGCTCACCGCCATGAACACCGGCCACGATGGGTCTCTCACGACGCTGCACGCCAACTCGCCCGAAGAGTCCATATCGCGCTTGACGACGATGGTGCGCTACGTCGCCGACCTGCCCGTCGACGTCATCGAAGCCAACATAGCGAGCGCGATTCACCTCGTCGTGCAGACCCAGCGCTCGCTTGACGGCCGCCGCCGCGTCACGGAGGTCGTCTCGTTCTCGTTCGACAGAGAGAAAGGGCGATGCCTTACGCATTCACTTTACGCGCGCAACCCATCCGAAGGGCAGGGCGCGTGGCAACAAGCACCCAGTTGGCTCGATACCGTCGTCGAAAACGGAATAGCAACGGAACAGGAGGTATTGGAATGGAAACGCGCCTGCTCATTGGAGCAATAGCCAGTTTCGCGGGCTTTGCATGCGCATTCAGCACGGTGCTCGCCCTGCACGCGGAAGCGCGCAAGCGCGCCACATCGCTTGCGACTCAGGGCTCTGGCGGCATCCGCGGCATGCTCTCGTGGCGTCTTCGCAACGGGTACTCCTTTGCAAAACCGCTATCGCAGCGGATGCTGGCAATACCGAAAGTCGCCGAAACCGTCGATCAGCTCGTCGCCATCTGCGCCCAGCACGGCAACGCCACCGATCCGACATCGCTGGCTTCCTCCGCGCTCGTCGCTTTCGCGCTCGTTTCGGCATGCGCCGGCGCAATCACGGGAAGCCCCGTCGGCGCCGTGGCGGTTCCGGCTTGCGTGGCGGCGATCGCGGCGGTTGTTGCGGCAAATCACCTTGACAAGCGCCGTGAAGCAGTACGCGAAGCCGTTCCGGGCGCCCTCGAATCGATGTCGGCCTGCTTCGGCTCGGGCTTCACCTTGCTGCAAACCTTCAAGCAGGTGGCGAACGATATTCCCGACCCGCTCGGCGCCACGTTTGCAAGCAGCGCGAACATATTGGAAATGGGCGGCAGCGCAGAAGCGGCCTTGGCAGAGCTGCGCGATGGCGCCCATGCCTCGGAGCTCGCATTCGTGGCGGTCGCCCTCGACGTGCAGCACCAGAGCGGTGGCGCTATGCGGCAAGTGCTTGACGCGGCGGCAGACACCGTCAAAGGCGAACTGGCACTTCGCCGGTCCCTTCGCGTGCAGACGGCCCAG
>CAMPAJ010000135.1 GCA_946631805.1 uncultured Eggerthellaceae bacterium | reverse complement strand
GGCATAATTTCGATCTTCGACCGCTGCATCAGGCGCATCTTGCGCAGCCTCGGCATCCGCACACGCCTCTACTTCGTGCACAACGTCATCATCCGAACGCGCTTCCTGAACGCCCGCGATCTTTATAGCGCTCTTCGCAGAGTACTTGGCTTCATACCCTTCCCCCAGGCGAACGAGCTCGGGCATATCGCACAGGATATCTATCGCACGGCAGTACCCTTCGACACCCAAGCCTTTCACTTGGGCCACGCATGCCGGCGCAATGACCGAAATGCGACGAAATGCCTCGCGGTTGCTCACATCGGAAATATGCACTTCCACCACGGGAATATCGATGCCGGCGATGGCGTCGCGCAAAGCGTAGGAATAATGCGTATGAGCGCCGGGGTTGTACACGATACCGTCGAACTGCGTCCGCGCACACTGGATTGCCGTGATCAAGTCGCCCTCGCTATTCGACTGAAAGCGCGAAACGGCAATACCACGCGAAGCCGCATAAGCCGCAACCTCAGCTTCAAGCTCCGCAAGCGTCGTAGCCCCATACACATCAGGTTCACGCGTGCCGAGCATGTCCAAATTGGGACCGTTCATAAGCAGTACGGAATGCATCTCCACAGGAAGTTCCTTTCCTTGCAACCAGAATGTTGTGCCATTGTAACGCTTGAACGGTACAGGTAAGCCCGATCCCCAACGCAATCACGCACCCAAAGCCCCCACCCCGAGCTCGCGGGGCGGCGGGACGGCAAGCCGAAGCCAAGCGAACGGCCCCGCCTCCCCCTCGCGGGGCGGCGGGACGGAAAGTAAAGTCCAGAACCTAACGCGAGCAGTAATCGCACAGATGCTGCATGACCGTCTGGTCCGACAACCCCACCACACGCCATTTGGCCACATCGCCCGCCAAAACAAATCTCAACTCGCCGCCGCGCACCTTCTTGTCGTGCTTCATGGCATCGAGCAGCTGGCCGGGGCTCGCATCCACAGCCAGCCGCTGCAAGCCCAGCATATCCAGAAGCTGGCCTTGGGCCTCGGCAAACTCCGCGGCACCGTCAGCGGCCTCTGCATCGACCTGCGCGAGCTCGGCTTTGGTTACGTGCGCCGCGAAGCGCATACCTTCGGCAACGCAAGCGCCGTGGCTGAACGTGCCGTATCCCGCGCATGCCTCGATGGCATGGCCAAGCGTGTGCCCGTAGTTCAAGCATTCGCGCACACCTTTGCTTTCGGTCTTGTCGCGCGCCACAACATCAGCCTTGAAGACGACGCAGCGCGCAATGGCTTGCGCCGTCGCGTCGGGATCGCGCTCGGAAAGCTCGCTGGCATGGTCGAGCAGCCAAAAGAAAAAATCGTCCGAATCGATGGCCGCAGACTTGGCGATCTCGCCGCACCCGCACAGCCACTCGCGCTCGGGCAACGTCGCTAACGCAGAAGTGTCGGCGCACACAAACGAGGGTTGATAAAACGTCCCTACCAGGTTTTTTCCCTCATCGAGGTTCACGGCCGTCTTTCCGCCGACCGACGAGTCCACCATGGCGAGCAGCGTGGTGGGCACCTGCACGACGGCAACGCCCCTCATGTAGGTGGAAGCCACGAAACCCGCCAGGTCGCCCACGACGCCGCCGCCGAGCGCTACGACCAGGCAATCGCGGCCGAGCTCCAACTGCGCCATTGCACTCCACACTTCCGCAGCGACCTCGATGGACTTCGAGGCCTCGCCGGCTGGCACCGTGATGTCGGCCACCCTAAAACCCGCCAGCGCAAGCGAGCGCTTCGCACGCTCGAGGTACAGGGGCCCAACGTTGGAATCGGTGATGACCAGCACGTCGCGCGTCGCGGCGAAGCGCTCTATATCGCGTAAGTTGGCGCCAAGCGCATCCATAACCCCAGCGCCGATGCGCACGGCATAATCGCGTTCGCCCGGCAAGCTCACTATCACTTTCTTCGCCATTGCAACCTCCATCCCATCATGCGACCGCAGCACTCCAGGGCGCGCTTTGCTCGCACGTCAAACTTCATTTGCCAGCTGGCCGAATTACGCCTTCGCTCTTGAGCATCGCAAACACCTCGCGGGCCAAGGCGCCCGTTCCGCGACCTGACGTGTCGACCGTCAGGTCGGCAACCTCCTCGTACAAGGGAAGACGCCCCTCGATGACGCGCTGCGCCTGCTCCAAATCGCCGAACAGCGGCCGCGTTGACACATCCGATATGCGAGACGCCGCTTCGGCGGCAGTTACCTGCAGGTAGACGACGAAACCGCCTTCTTTAAGCAGTTCGCGGTTGCGGGACGCAAGCACGACGCCTCCCCCGCACGACACGAGGAGGGGCTCACCCTGCACGAGCTCCTGCAGCGTTTCCGTCTCGATGGCGCGAAATCCCTCTTCGCCCAACTCGGCGAAGATCTGCTTGACCTTCATATCGCAGCGTCGCTCGATATACGTATCCATATCGACGGCCGCAATCCCCGCAAAGCGGGCGAGCTTGCGAGCAACCGAGGTTTTGCCCGCGCCCATGAACCCCACGAAGAACACCGGCCGAGAAAGCTCCCACCGCATCGAGGCGCAGGCCGACCCTTCTTTTCGAAAATCATAGACGCGCTGCACGTGACCGCCGCTCATTTGGCGGCCATCTTCAGACGCTGCTTGTACGAAGCCAAGTTCGAGCGAATATCCGCCATGTTATCGTGGCCGAATTTCTCGAGGTAGGCATTGGCCAGCGCAAACGCAACCTCTCCTTCGGCAACCACAGCACAAGCAGGAACCGCGCATACATCGCTGCGCTCCTTGGAGGCTTCCACCGGCTCGAGCGTATCCAAATCTACGGTTTGCAGCGGCGTCATAAGCGTGGGGATCGGCTTCATGGCGCACGTCGCGATGAGCGGCATGCCCGTCGTCATGCCGCCTTCGAGGCCACCGGCATTGTTGCTCGCGCGCGCGAAGCCGAACAACGGGTCCAGGCGAATCTCGTCGTGAACATGCGATCCGGGAAGGCTCGCCGCCTCAAAGCCCAAACCGAACTCCACGCCCTTGATGGCGGGTATCGAGAACAGCGCCGCGGCAATACGCGAGGTCATACGCTCGCCCGCCGTGGCATACCCGCCCAAACCGGCTACGAGACCACGGGCGATGACCCTGAACGTGCCCCCAAGACTTTCGCCCAAGTTTCGCGCTTTGTCGATTTCGAGCCGCATCGCGTCGGCGGCCGCCTCGTTGGGGCACCGCACATCCGAAAGCTCGATTTCGAGCGGCTTGTAATCGGGCGCATCCATCATGGGGTCTTTCTCGGTGAATTTCGCCTGGCCAATGGAGGTTACGTACGAAAACACCTCGACTCCCAAGTCTGCCAGGAACTCTCGCGCGATTCCCGCCGCGGCAACGCGCGCCGCAGTCTCGCGGGCGCTCGCGCGTTCCAGCACATCGCGGCAATCGTCCGAATCGATTTTGAGGACGCCGACCAAATCGGCATGGCCTGGCCGCGGAGTCGTTTCGCGCTGCAGGTCCTGCGGGGCCTCGCCGAATATCGCCATGCGTTCGGTCCAGTTTTCCCAATCCCGGTTCTCGACCTCGAGCGCGATGGGCGATCCAAGCGTGCGCCCAAACCGAACCCCCGACACGATGCGGACCCGATCGGTCTCGATGAGCTGGCGACCTCCGCGCCCGTAACCCGATTGGCGGCGCGCCAAATCGGCGTTGATGCTTTCCTCGGAAATGTGCAGCCCTGCCGGCACGCCATCGACGATTGCCGTCAGCTTCGGCCCGTGGCTTTCGCCCGCTGTCATGTAACGCATGCACTCACCCCAATCGAAAACGTTTCGCACGATTGTATGACAGCAAACGCCGACAAAAGCCCAAGGCGTCCGAACCTTTAGAATCCCGCCAAACCTTAGCAGCGGAAACCAGGCGCCAGCTGGCAAGGCCAGCCAAACGGGTGGCAGAGCGAGCAGCATTGTGGTATCCCCGATTGGTGCAAACGGCAAGCGCCCCTTCTTGGCACGCAAGCGCGGGCTTGAACGACAAGATGGGGCGCTTACGCCAGGCGGCGTATGGTGGCTGCATCGTTCGCAGCGCAGTTCAACCTTGCGAAAGTCTTACGAGAATGCCTGCTGGTGCTCTTCGTACGTCTCGCTGAACGTATAGGTCATCTCGCCCTTCTCGTCCGGCTCGAAGTAGAAGTAATAATAGCCCGTCTCGTCGGGTTTGCACACTGCCTGCAAGCACGCAAGACTCGGAGAGTTGATGGGAGTCGGCGGCAGGCCGGGAATAAAGTACGTGTTGTAGTCGTTCTCGGTGGCAACATCCTCGGCGGTGGGGTCGTGGCCCACGACGTAGGCGACGGTGGCATCGGACTGCAGCTGCCAGCCGTCGTTCAGACGGTTGTAGAACACGGAGGCGACCGTCGAACGATGATCCTTGTCGGACTCTTTCTCGACGATGGAGGCCAGCTTCACCACGTCGTAGTGCGAAAGGTTGCGCCCTTCGGCATAAGACCAATCCAACGTCGCGGTTTCTTCGGCAAACTGCGAAAGCATGTCGCGCACGAGCGAATCCGCCGTGGCATTCTCTTCCAGCGCATATGTCTTGGGGAACAGGAAGCCTTCGAGCGAAGCGGTTCCCGCGTCAGCCAGGAACGAGAAATCGGATGCGTACTTCGATGCATCCGAAGCGACCTTTACGAAGTCGTCCGCCGATATGCGTCCTTCGGTTGCCTTCTCGACAATCTCGGCCGTCTGGGCTACCGTGCTGCCCTCCGGCACCGTGAACGTCGGCAATTCGGCCGGCGTTTGCATGGCCTTGATGATCTCGTCGATGGACTGGCCGCCCGTAAGCGTATAGGTACCGGGCTGCAGCGAGTTCTCGGCGCCCATCTCGTTCAGCCGTTCGGTGAAGGCCGACGTGTTGTCTATCAGGCCTTCGTCCAACAGCGTCTTGGCAACCGACTTGGCTCCTTCGCCTTCGGAAACGACGATTTCGACCTGCTGCCCTTCCGGCAGCATCTCATGAGCCGTGCAGCCCCTGAGGAACGAGTTGATGCCGAACAGTATGCCCGCTATGGCCGCGATGAGCACCAGAATGCCTACGATGGCAAACACGGGACTGCGCTTGGGGCGAATGGAACTGGTGTCGTACGTGCGAAATTGCTTTTCGCCTCGTGCATGGGCTGCACGTGCGGCGCGATTCGGATGCTCCGAATACGTTACTTGCTTGCGAGGGGACATGCGTCTCCTTATCGGTCTGGGCTAGCCGCATTGCGCGCGTCTAGCCAAGCTTGCATAAACAGGCTTGCGGCTATCATATCCACTTTGCCTCTCATGGCTTTTTCGCTCAGTCCCTTTTCACGCAAA
>CAMPAJ010000134.1 GCA_946631805.1 uncultured Eggerthellaceae bacterium | reverse complement strand
TGCCGTTCGGAGCGGCACGCTGCGCTTCGCGGTGCGTGCGATCGGCACGATGAAGGCGAGCGCTGCGATGGCACCAAACGCGCTGACGATGCAGGTGATGGCAAGGGTCGGTAGCGTGTAGGTGTAGCCGCCGCTCACGGCGGCGGCCGTTTGCCATGCAAGGACGTCGCTCGGCAGCAGGGCTGTGTTCTTGAACAGGTCCAAGAAATTCTGCACCAAGCCGAAGATGCCGCAAACAATGGGCACGGCGATGCAGGGCGTTCCGCGGCGCTGCCCCAGGAAATACAAGCCCACGATGGCGAACGCTACAATCAAGAGCCCCTGGTCGAACAACGCTGGGTCGATGAGTTGCCATTCGGGATTGTCTGCGAGCTCCAGAGCTTGGAACGAAAGCCGTGCTGCAATGACGAGAAGCACGATGTCGCGTACCCATGACAGCGCGACGCCTGCTGCGCGTTTGCCTTTGACCTCGCTGTTTGCAAGCGATTGCAGGGCCGTCCCGACGCGATCGCGCTGCATGATCGCAATGCCCAGAACTGCTAAAAGTCCTTGGTATAGGCAAAACGTCGAAGGCTCGATTTCGCATAACCCCTGCGCGCACCATATGGCGAAGAGGGCCTCGGCCACACAGAATGGAACGGCCCAGGCAATCGTCGATAGTTTCGTGCTTCGCCTTTGCAATATGATGCAGGCCAAGGTAGCCGCGCAGGCAGCGAGTGCGACAAGAGCCCATATGGGCGCAAGCTGCGCTACGCTGGCACCTCCGGTCAGTGTATCCATAAGTATGTGTATGCCTTTCCCTCCCAAGCGGCTCATGCACTACAAGGGGTTATTCCTCGTTATGAGGTAGACCGCCCGCCATGCGCTACCGGGCAGCCGACCCGCCATGCTTTACGGAGCAGCCGGTCCAGCATGCGCTACTGTGTAGCCAGCCTGGCATGCGCTACGGGCGGTCGACCCATCATGCATTGCGGGGCAGTCGCCCCGTCATACGTTACAGTGTGGCCGGCCCACCATGCGCTACAGGGCAGCTGGCCTGCCATGTGCAAGAAACCGTGATGCCTCATAGTACCCGCATCAGGGCCTTAATTGCTGAAAAGCCGCCTGTTGCAAAAACATTTGCAAACGAATTCCACGATATGCCCTACTGATACGCTCAACCAGACGATATGAGGTTGGTTGCACCGCTAGCGTTTGCGCTAGCGGCCCGAATGTGGGTTTCGGTGAAGCTTCGCCTCCGTCGCCGCCCGCTATCGTTGGCTTCGGCCGCGTGTTCGGCCCACTGACCCCGCTTTCTTTTGATAATCTCGTCTTTTGTTGGATGTATCGCATGGCAAGACGATCCTGCGAAGAGCCTTCATTCGTCAAGCGGCGGGACGGTTCGCCTGTCCTCTCGCGGCATGCGGCTTCCGCCGGGGGCGTGTATACTTGAGGGCATGAAACTCGCATCGGTCATACTCGACATCCCCACGCAGGCGCTCGACGCGCCCTATACGTATCGCGTGCCTGAGCAGGTCGAACCGGGTGATTACGACATATGCGTGGGCTGCGCTGTCGTCGTCCCTCTAGGCGGGAGGCAAGTGGTCGGCTTCGTGGTCGAGCTTTTCGAATGCGAGCCCGATGCCATCCCCGGCGGGCTTGACCCCGCCAAGCTCAAGTACGTCAAGCGCGCCGTGAGCCATTCGTATTTCGACGAGGAGGGCGCTGCTTGCGCGCAATGGCTCTCGGGCCGCTACATCGCGCCGCTTTCGGCATGCGTGCGCTTGTTCACACCGCCGGGCGGTGTACCTCGCATGGTGCGCGCGCAGGGCGGGTATTGGCGTCTGGAACGCCCGGCAACGGGGGAAGTCGACGACAGGTGGGTTACGCTGGGGCCCGCTGCTGCAGATTTCACCCCGCGCAAAAACGCCGTCAAACAGCAGCAGATCCTCCAAGCCCTCGAGCGCGGTGACCTGCGCGCTGCAGAGCTCGCCTTGGAGTTCGGCAATGTTTCGGCCACCCTCAAGTCGCTTGCCGAAAAGGGCGTCATCACCATCGAGCACCGCCGTCGCATGCGCGGCATGGCTCAGCCATCCAGCTTGGGCGGAGGTTTCCGTTCTGGCACTAACGCTGCGAGCGCGGGAGCTTCGGAAGCCGCGCTTCAAATCGTCGATGCGCGAATCGTCAACACCGCCGCCGTCGAGCAGACATCGCCAGCTGCCACAGATGATGGCTCGCAGGACGTCCCCAAGCACATCTGGTATGCGAGCGGCTTCATTCCTTCGCCCAAGCCCCAGCTCACAGAAGGTCAGGCGCGCGCCCTGACCGCCATATGCTCCGCGTGCGATGCCGGCCGCGGCGAGGTCATCCTCGTCGACGGCGTAACGGGATCGGGAAAGACCGAGGTGTACCTGCAGGCCATCGAACATGTGCTGGAGCAGGGGAGGACCGCTTGCGTGCTCGTGCCCGAAATCTCGCTCACGCCCCAGACGGTAGCGCGGTTCCGCGGGCGCTTTGGCGAGACGGTCGCCGTCATGCACTCGCGCATGAGCGCCGGCGAGCGCTACGACCAGTGGGATTTCGTGCGCTCGGGTGATGCGCGCGTCGTTGTCGGTGCCCGGTCGGCCCTGTTCACGCCTTTGCGCAACGTGGGGCTTTTCGTCATCGACGAGGAGCATGAAGGCTCGTACAAGCAGGACAGCGCCCCGCGCTACCATGCGCGCGACGTGGCCGTGTGGATGGCGCGCCGTTCGGGAGCTGCGGTGGCGCTGGGCTCGGCGACGCCTTCCCTCGAGAGCCTGTACGCCGTGGCGAAAGACGAGCTGTGGCATCGCGTCGCCCTGCCCGAGCGCGCGAACGGGCGCCCGATGCCGACCGTGCACGTCATCGATATGGCGCGCGAGTTCTCTAACGGTTCGCGCTCGATGTTCTCCAGGCAGCTCACCCAGGCCCTCGAGACCGAACTCGCCGCAGGCCACAAGGCGGTCCTCATGCTCAACCAGCGCGGCTTCGCCAAGTTCGTGCTGTGCCGCGACTGCGGTTTCGTCCCCACGTGCCCGTCGTGCTCCACGTCGCTGACGTTCCACGAACGGGGCAATGCGCTCATGTGCCATCATTGCGGTTATCGCATACCGGCCATGCCCACGTGTCCCGAATGCGGCAGCCCGTACCTCAAGAAGTTCGGCGCCGGTACGCAGCGCGTGGAGGATGACCTGCGCGTACTCATCGACGAGTTCTCGAGCTTCGATGGGCGCAGCGTGCCCATCATCCGCATGGACGCCGACACGACAAGCCGCAAGGGGGCGCATCAGCGCCTCCTCGAGCAATTCGCTGCCGAAAAGGTGGCCGTACTTCTGGGCACGCAGATGATAGCCAAGGGCTTGGATTTCGATGACGTGACGCTCGTGGGCGTCATCAACGCCGACACGCAGCTGCACCTGCCCGATTACCGCGCCGCCGAGCGCACGTTCGACCTCATAGAGCAGGTGGCGGGCCGAGCGGGCAGGGCGGAGCTGGAAGGCCAGGTCATGGTGCAGACCTACGAGGCATCATCGTGCGCCATACAAGCTGCCGCAACGTACGACAGGGCGCTGTTCCTGCGTGATGAGCTGCCAAAGCGCAAGGCGCTGGGGTATCCGCCCTACATGCGCCTGGCCAACATACTGGTGTGGGGCGCCGAGGAAGAGGACGTGCGCCGCGCCACCATCGCGCTCCACGACGAAATCGCGCGTCAGGTGCGCGACTACGGCGGCGACGACTGGCTCGTCCTTGCCGCCACGCCGTGTGTTATCGGCAAGCTGCGCAATTCGTTCAGGTGGCATATCCTGGTGAAGGCGCCCTTGGATGCCGACCTCTCGCGCGTGCTGCTGCCGCTGTTCCGCGCACGCAAGGCGGATGCGACTGTGAACGTGGCAGTAGACCTGGACCCGTCAAGCTTGCTGTAGCTTATGCTTACATTTTGATGGCACTTTAATAATGTTTGAAAGCTATGTTCAAAGCGTGGTAATATATTCAGCTGTATCTTTGCGCCCAAAATTGGGTGCAGCACGTATAATACCGGCTTTTTGGAAAGGAAGTTCACGTGGCTGATATTCCAGAGAAGACCGACACGCAAGATGAGGAACTATCTGCAAGGAAGTCATCCGTGGCAAAAGCAAAAGAAAACGCTCCCGAGAAGACCGAAGCACAGGAATCGCCTGCCAAGAAGGCCTCTTCGCGCAAAGCAAAGTCCAAGAAAGAACCCGAGGCTCCCGTCGAGGAAGTCGTTGACGTCGCCCCCGAAGACGAGTTCGCAGACGAAGACGACTCCGAACCCGACCAGGCCGACGTGACGAGCGTCGAACTCGACAAGGCCGATACCGATAGCGTCCATGTTGACGAAACCGAGGAAGACCTGCTCGAGGGTATCCCCGAGGAAGAGCTCAAGGCTGCAAGCGATGTGGCGCTGCCCAAGGTCACGTCGAGGTCGAAAGTCAAATCCAACCGCCGCCGTTCCACCGACGCGGGCGTGACTATGCTCACGGGCGACCCGGTGCGCATGTACTTGAAAGAAATCGGCAAGGTCCCGCTGCTCACGGCCGCCGAGGAAATCGACCTGGCCATGAAGATCGAAGCCGGCGTCGCCGCAACCGAGGAGCTCGAGCGCGCCGAGGAAGAGGGCGTGGAGCTGCCGCGCCGCGAGCTGCGTCGACTCGGCCGCATCGAGCAGGTGGGCCTGGACGCCAAACAGCAGCTCATCGAGGCCAACTTGCGCCTGGTCGTTTCCATTGCCAAGCGTTATGTGGGCCGCGGCATGCTGTTCCTGGACCTCATCCAGGAAGGCAACCTGGGCCTCATCCGCGCGGTCGAGAAATTCGACTACAAGAAGGGCTTCAAGTTCAGCACGTACGCCACCTGGTGGATTCGCCAGGCCATCACGCGCGCCATCGCCGACCAGGCACGCACGATCCGCATCCCGGTTCACATGGTCGAGACCATCAACAAGCTCGTGCGCATCCAGCGCCAGCTTTTGCAGGAGCTCGGCCGCGAACCAACTCCCGAGGAGATTGGTCAGGAAATGGGCCTGTCTGCCGAGCGCGTGCGCGAGATTCAGAAGATTTCGCAGGAGCCGGTGTCGCTGGAAACGCCCATCGGTGAGGAAGAGGATTCGCAGCTCGGCGACTTCATCGAAGACAACGAGGCCGTTGTCCCGCCCGATGCCGCGAGCTTCAGCATGCTGCAGGAGCAGCTGGGCAAGGTCCTCGACGGGCTTGCCGAGCGCGAGCGCAAGGTCATAAGCCTGCGCTTCGGTTTGGAAGACGGCCATCCGCGCACGCTCGAAGAAGTCGGGCGCGAGTTCGGCGTCACGCGCGAGCGCATTCGCCAGATCGAGTC
>CAMPAJ010000133.1 GCA_946631805.1 uncultured Eggerthellaceae bacterium | reverse complement strand
CCCCTGGGAAGCGCCGCGGGCATAGGGGATCACATGGTGAAACAGGGCGAAGACGCACAGCAGCGCGCCCGCCAGCAGCAGGTCCAGGAGCAGCAGCAGCCAGAGCGGCGTCTTTTTGCGCCCGGAGGGGGCCGCAGAAGCGGCATGACTTTCATTCATGGGGCATGACCTCGTCAGTAAGTGTAGGGATCCGGCAGGTTATAGCCCAGCTGCTCACTGAGCAGGTCGTAGCGCGGATCGTCCCGCCAGCCCTCTTCGGTGGGGTTGGGGGTGGTGATGTTGATGCGGGTATTGGGCAGGCGGCGCTGGATTTCATCCAGCTGTTCCTGGGGGATGCTGTGCACACTGCCGATCCACAGCCGCTCCAGCCCGGTGAGGCCGTAGAGGGGGGTGATATCGGTCAGGTTATAGTTCCAGCCCAGGTTCAGGTGCTTCAGGTTTGTAAGCCCCGCCAGCGGCGTCAGGTCGGTGCAATTGGTGTTGTAAATCTCCAGGTATTCCAGCTTCGGGCAGCTTGCCAGGGGCGTGGCGTCGCTCCAGTAGTTGATGGCCACGATGGCCACCTCCAGCTCCGGCATATAAGACACGAAGGAGATGTCTTCAATGATGTTGTGGCCCACGTCCAGATACCGGACCTCGTTGCAGTATTTCAGCGCCTCGCAGGCGGCGGCGAAGCCGGATGCCTCCGCGGCCCTGCCGAGAACGCGCAGCGCCTTCCTCCTGCCGGCACCGTCCAGCCGGTCGATGGCATCCACCAGGGCGTCCGGCATGTCCTCCCGGATGGTGGACTCGCCGAAGGCGCGCGGGCGGGCGATGAGGGCGGGTATGAGCGAGGCGGGGTTCCTCACGCTCTCGCCCTCGCCGAAGCTCCTGCGGAGCGTGGCGACGTGCCTCGCCCGGTCGGCGAGGATCTCCACCGTCCCTACGCGCACGCCCACCACGAGCTCGCGGTCATGCCAGGCGGGTCCCGCGCAGTACAGGTTGCCGTCGACGCGCACGTAGCCGCGCTTGTCGGACTTCGCCTTGCCCCATCTCACGGCGTCGAAGGGGACGCCGGGGAGCTCGAGCATGCCTGCCAGGTCCTCCTGGAACGCCTGCGCGGTGGGACGCCCGTCCCTGTTGGCGGACTGGGCGTTCAGACTGTCGCAGCCGTCCCTGAGCATCCTGTTGAGCTCCTCCAGCGAGCCTGCCTCGGGCACGGGCACGAGGAGGTTGCGCCGCAGGAACCCGACGGCGTTCTCCACCGAGCCCTTCTCGTTTTTCTCTCAAATTATGGCTAAGCGCGATTAGCTTCAATCTGGCGTTATCTTCAATCTCGCGCATCCCTGCAGCTCGGGGAGCTGCCTGGCGCTTGAGATTGAAGATAACGAGGTGGACGGCTACGCCAATCCGCAGAGCTCGAGCAGGTACTGCTCTTTACCCTTCCAACGCTTCTCGGCAGTGGCGATAGGGGCGGCGATTCTCTGGCTGGCGGCCTCGACCGCATTCGCTATCGCGCTGCCATCGGCATGCGCGTAGACCATGGTCGTGCTCGGATCCGCATGTCCGAGGAAGTCCTGGATGTACGGAATCGGCGAGCCGGCGCGGTACATAGCCGTGGCGACGCTGTGCCTGAGCATGTGGGCGTGCAAGTTCTCGGGGAAGGAGGGGTCGCGTCCGTGTATGGCTGAAGCGTATTTCTTGAGCAGGTGGTCGATGGTGCCCGGCGACATCTTGGTGTGCATGCCGCCGTGAACGGTGAAGAACAGCCAATCTTCCGGAGCCGGATGGGGGTGGAACTCGGACAGGTACGCATCGAGATGTTCGACCGCCTGGCTTGCGAGCGGAACGATGCGCACCTTGTCGCCCTTCCCGTGCACCTTGAGCGTGATGTAGCCCCCGCGTTCCTGGACGCAGCCGCACGTCAAGTCGATCAGCTCCTGCATGCGCGCTCCGGACTCGTAGGCGAGGATCATGAGGAATCGGTCGCGACGGCCCAGCTTGGTAGATGCGTCCGGTTCTGCGAACAGCTCTTTGAGCTGTTCGGGTTCGAGGAACTCGATTCCAGGCGACTTCGACCCCTTGAACGGCCGTATCGACGACACGGAGAGGTAGAGCCCCGCGAGCTCGACGTCCTCCTCGCCGCAGAAGCGCAGGAAGGCCTTGATGGCGGAGAGCCGCAGGTTCAGCGTCTGCGGCGACAAACTGCGCTCGTCCCTCAGCCAGACCAGGAAATCGTAGACGACGTCTCGCGATAAGTCGCCGAATCCCATGCGGTCGAACCTGACCCCGCGCTGCTCCCGGTTCCAGGCGGCGAACTGCTTAATGGATTGCCTGTACGAGCGTATCGTCTTGTCGCTCGACTTCCTGCGCACGGGGAGATGCTCGTTGAGGAACAGCGAGAGCAGCCCGTGGAACTTCGGGGCGTCATCCCTCCGCGCCATGGCGCACCACCTCCGGGAGAACGAGCGAGTTGACCGGGGCCATGCGCCTGTCGAGCTCGGGGTAGAACGAGGCCGACATCTTCAGGTAGTAGCTCGTGTCGGCGAAGTTGGCATGGCCGAGGAATCCGCTGAGGTAGGGGTACATCGCCTCGACGTCCGCCCCCTCCTCGACCCACCTGTTGAGCCTGGTCACAGCGTGAGTATGCCGGAAGTCGTGGACGCGGGGCGGATTGCCCTTGACGCGCGCCGCCTCGGGGAGCGGGTCCCAGAACTGATGGAACCAGCGATTCGGCGCGCTCCTCGAGAAGAAGCCGCCCTCGCGGTTGGGGAAGAACGGGACGCGGCCCGGCAGCATGCCCTCGATGACGGCGTCGTACGCCCGGCAGACGCGCAGCATGTCATCGCCCATGTAGACGGTCCTGCCGCGCCAGCCCTTGCAGCCCTTCACGTCGATCCGGCCGGCCTCGAGGTCGACGCCGGAAGCGCCGAGCAGGAGGGCCTCGGAAGAGCGCATTCCGCAGCAATAGAGCATCCTGAACAGCGTCGGGACCACGTACGCCTTGGTAGGCGAGCATGCGGATGGCCCGCAGGAGTCGATGGCGGCGAAGAACGCCGACAGCTCTTCCCGAGTGAAGATGTGGGCCTGGTACTTCAGCCTCTTGCCCGGGATGCCCGGAGGTATGACGTACGACGGCTTTCCGGCCGCCGCCATGTACTTTGCGAGCTGGCGGACCGGCGACACCCTTCGCATTAGCTCGTTCGGGTGCTCGTCCGCAACGAGCGACAGCCACGCGTCGCAGGCCCCTTTCGTGACGGTCTCATCGTCAGGGAAGCGCTCGGCAACCATCCGGTCGAACCTGCGGAGGATCGTGGCGGACTCCACGTAGGGGTAGCCGCACGCGCGCTTCTGGGCGACGAACGCGGCGATGTCCGCCGACAGCTTGCTCTCGTAGTTCTCGTCACGCACGGCGGCCACCTCCTCCGCACCATGCCGGGAAGCCGATTCCGGACAGGTCGAGGGCGCATGCCGCCAGCATGCGCGAGTCGAGGGATATGTAGGGCTTGCCCGATTCCGGGTTCGAGTGCCCGAGCGCGTCGCCGAGGACGGCATGCGTCACCGAGGCCTCGAGCATCCGACGCGCCAGCGTCCTCCTGAGCAGGTGCATCCCCGCAGGGCCCTCCTCCTCGCCGACCGCACCCGAGCGGCGCAGCGCTTTGGAGCATACGGTGTAGAGCGACGTCAGCTTGACGTGCGGCGCCTGCTCCCGGACGAACACGTACGGATAGCCGGCTGCGGAACTCGGCCGCTCGCCCGTGATGTACTCCATGATCGCGTTGCCGACCTCCGGCACGAGCGGCAGCGTCAGCGGGACGCCCGTCTTCTGCTGGGAAAGGCAGATGCGGTCATGGACCCAGTCGACTTCGTCGAAGCGCAGGCTGCGAATGTCGCTGTCGCGCAGTCCGAGGCGCAAAGCGAGCAGCATCATCGCCCTGTCGCGGGCCGACTCCTCCTGTAGCGACTGCACCAATCGAACCTCGTCGTCCACGGGCAGGAACGTCACCTCGCTGCCCCTCTGCGAGTACGGCGTCATCACCAGGCCGGACAATCCCGCCCGGCAGAAGCCTGCCTCTCCGAGGTAATCGAGTGCGCGGCGGACGACGGGCAGCGCCGTCGAGAGGCTCCTCGTCGTGCATATTCCGGAGAAGCCGCCGACCATGGCTGCAACCTGGTCGGCGCCGAACGATGCGACGTCGTCGAGGGTCGTGGCCCCGGAGAACTCCAGCATGCGCCTCAGGCCCCAATCCTGCAGGCCGATGGTGGTCGCCGCGAGGTTCCTGGCCCTGAGGAATCCGATGTAGTCTGCGCGGAGGACCTCCAGCTCTTCGGTTGGCGCACGCGGCCCCTCGCGCTCGAGGCGCCATTCGCACGTGCCCGTCAAGGCGACCTCGACGAGCACCGCCGACGCCTTGCGGCGAATCTTGCGACGCCATTCCGGCAGGCGGGGATCTTTCCGCGCCTCGTCGGCGAACGCCCTGATCCCCGCCTCATCGTACAGCAACGATCCGTTCTTCACCTGCAGGTACGCCGCCAGCTCGCGCCATGCGTGGCGATACTGCCCCATGGTCGACTGCGTGAGTCCGAAGCGCGCCATCTCGGCATCGGCCCTTGCGACCACGACGAGGACGCCTGCGCCCTCGCCGGCCAGCCCCGCTTTCCCGAACGCTGCCTCGACCTCCTCCGCAGTCGGCATGTCCGGTTCGTTGTAGAACATGCCGCCCGGGTTGACCGCCCTCGTACCTGCGACCGCATCGACGAGCTTGTTGACATGGACGTGCATCGAGCGCCGCTCCGTCGAGCCCCGGTCGTCTGCAGCGAAAGCGTCGTAGAGATCCTGACAGGGCTCGGCGAAGCCCGCGCTCTCGGCAAGCGCCAGCATTTGGTTGACGTAGCGCTTGAGCGAGTCCATGGTCGTCTCGGCCAGGCATCCACGCGCCCGCTCCCGCTCGAGCACCTGCCACGCGACATCTTCCAACTTGTTCATAGGCACCTCCTGCCATCGTGTTATGCCGATGCCAGAAAGGATAATCACGCCACCTCGTTATCTTCAATCTCAAGCGCCAGGCAGCTCCCCGAGCTGCAGGGATGCGCGAGATTGAAGATAACGCCAGATTGAAGCTAATCGTTCTTCTCTCAAATT
This sequence comes from uncultured Eggerthellaceae bacterium, assembly GCA_946631805.1. The sequence goes on along the minus strand of CAMPAJ010000133.1, from coordinate 239 downwards.
ATGGCTAAGCGCGAGAAGGGCAATGTCGAGAACAAGGTCGGCTGCCACAGGAGGAACCTCTTCGTGCCTGTCCCGTCCTTCCACGACGTCGCCTCGTTCAACGAGAGGCTGCTCCAGGGCTGCCTCGACCTGAGCGAGGGCAAGCGCCACTACAGGCTCGGCACTGTTAAAGTCAACCCCGGATCTACCGATAGGGACTGCGGTGGGAATCTTGGACCGAATCCATCCTACGCTGCCAG
>CAMPAJ010000132.1 GCA_946631805.1 uncultured Eggerthellaceae bacterium | reverse complement strand
ACTGCTCCTGTAATCCACTTAGATTAGGCGAAGCCAAGCGAAAGGCCCACCACCCAGGGCTCGCGGGGCGGCGGGACGGCAAGCCGAACCAAAGCAAGCCCCCTGCATCATATGGTAATTGTGCCACGCAAGCTCATTTCCGCATCTCGCGTGGCACAATAGACGTGTAGTCGCGCCGCCAGGGTTTTCACAGGCAATGCCCTCGGCGACGCCGCGCGCAAGCCGTGCATTCGAGGCCAGCGCGCTCGACCCCGCGCCGTCTGCTTGGACGGCAGGATGGAGCAGACCATGAAGTGCAAGAACTGCGGAGTAGAACTCGAGCCCGAAGCTCGCTATTGTCAGGATTGCGGAACCCCCGTCGGCGATGCCCCCACGCGCAACTCAACGTACAAGCCCGCCCAAGCAAACGTCGGACCAAAGCGTTCGCCGCGCAACATCGCGATAGGAACCATCTGCATCGCGCTCATCGTCGCCGTCGCTTTCGGCGCGGCAACGGTTCTGGGACTGGGCCGCACCAGCTCGACGGAGGCAAGCTCTTCAGCAAGCTCGAGCTCGGCGAGCACCGAATCTTCGTCCGAAAGCTCCGCATCCGCCAGCACCTCCAGCACCGCGGCTAGCTCTAGCGCATCATCCGATAAAAGCGAAGAGGTAGGCTGGGACGGCATAAAGGCCGAAGCCAAGGCGCGCAAGAACGCAACCGACGCCGGCATGCAAGTGCTCACGGGAACCGTGCACATCACCACGTATGGCGCCCTCGCCTCGCAGAAGGGCGACAATCTGGCGAAAAGCGTCCAGAGCGTCTCCAGCACCGAGGTCGCCCTGTTCGAGTTCAGCATGCAAGAAGACCTATCTGCGATTCCCGCTGGCTCGAGCAGCGTCGAAACACGCCATGGCCAGCAGAGCATCGCCATCAGCGGACCCTGGAACTGGGAAGAATTCGACGAGCAGCTCGTAACGATAGCTGCATTCCCCGAAGACCTCATATTCCCCGCCGACGTGTCGCGCTACCTGTTCTCGGCTTACGGAAACGCGATCCTCATCGCCCCGCTCAACGAGGCGCGCGACAAAGCCCTGTTCTTCACGCCCATGGGCTACGGCGACCCCATGCCCGACCTGCCGGCCGACGTCGAGAAGGACAGCAAGTCAGCTTCCTCGGCCTCGAGCTCGGCTTCGTCCGCCTCTTCATCTGCGGCTTCCCCCGCCACGCCGAGCGGCGACTACGTGCTGGCCGAGTCCTCGACGCGCACCTACACGAAATCCGAGCTCGCCAAGTTGAGCGACTACGAGCTGTTCATCGCGCGCAACGAAATCTACGCGCGCCACGGACGCATGTTCCAGAGCGCCGATTTGCAGAAGTATTTCGAGTCGAAGAGCTGGTACAAGGGCACGACGCCTGCATCCGAATTCAACGAGAGCGTGCTCAGCGACACAGAGCTCGCCAACGCCGCCCTCATCCGCGAACTCGAGCAGGCCAACGGATCGCAGTACTTGTAATTCTGCAGCCACTGTCCCTGTAATCCACTTAGGTTAGGCGAAGCCAAGCGAACGACCCCCGCCTCCCCCTCGAGGGGCGGCGGGACGGATGAAACGCGAGCAGCTAACCGCATCAAGTCGGGCAAGCGACGTTGTTGGACGTTTCTCGCATGGCCTATAATTATGCGCGTGCTTAAAACGCGATACGCGAGCATCCGCTTGAACCAGCGCGCGGTCTTCGCACGTGCTCTTCGGGCAATCGGTGGGCTTGGCAAAGCGGATGCGACGCTTTACGAATTAGGAGAGTGCACCTTATGACGTCCGAGCATCCCCGCGCAATCGCCTTCACGCAAAACTACGGTTTGCATCTTGCGGTCCTCGCCGTTGCCGTAGCTTTCTTCACCTGCTTTATCGCTTGCATCACACCCGCAACGGCGCAAGCGAAGGAGTCGAACACCATTACGGTCGGTTACTACGAGAACGAGGTGTTCGAAGAAGGCGCCCAGGAAGGCGCCGTCAAACGGGGATACGCTTACGAGTACTACCGCAAGCTCTCGGAATACACCGGCTGGAAATACGACTACGTATACGGAGGCTTTGCGGACCTGTACCAGATGCTGCTCGACGGCAAGATCGACCTTCTTGCAGGGCTTGCCTACACGCCCGAGCGCGAAGGGCTCATAGGGTACCCCGAAAAACCGATGGGCCACGAGACGTACAACCTGCTCAAGCACGAGGTGGATGTCGACACCAATTCTGACCCGTCGTCGCTCGAGGGCAAGAGAATCGCGGTCTTGGACAGCGCGATGGTAAAGGTCCTCGACACATTCCTCAAGGATCACAACGTCAAGGCAGAAATCGTTCCCTTCAAGGACAACGAGTCGATGTTCGCTGCTTTCGACAGCGGAGAGACCGACATCCTAGCTGCCGAGGGTTCGGGCTCGTACGGGCGAAACAACACCGAGGTTCTGTGCTCGTTCGGCGCGTCGGACTACTACTTGTGCGTTAACGTAAAGAAACCGGACCTGCTCGAAGAGCTGGACAAAGCGCAATCGCAGCTCGAAATCGAAGAGCCCAACTTCATCAGCAATCTTTCGAGCAAATACTATTCGGGCAGCGTGACCAGCCGCGCGTTCTCCGCAGTCGAAAAGGAATGGGTCAGAACGCACCGAAAGCTATGCATCGGCTACCTGGACAATTACCTCCCTTACTGCGGAACCACCAAAGAAGGCGAGGTGACGGGCCTCCTGCAGGACATGGTCCCCGAGATGCTTCACGACCTGGGGCTCACGGGAATCGTGCTGAGCTACAAGGGATACGGCAACTACGATGACATGATCACCGCCCTCAACTCCGACGAAGTCGATATGGTGTTCCCCGTCGGAGGCGGGCTGTACTATTCCGAGCTCAGCGGCATATTCCAATCGAGCCCCGCGGTTTCGGCTTCGAGCGAGCTTATTTACAAGGGGAAACTCGTCGACGAGGCCAGCATGCGGTTCGCGATCAACGGCAACAACCGCATGCAGTACTATTTCGCCAAAACCTATTTCCCCAATGCGGAAATCATCGAATACTCTTCCGCCTACGAATGTCTCGACGCCGTCGTCGCCGGCAGGGCCGATGCCACGACGCTCAGCGGCCTGCGCGCCAGCGACATCCTTAAGAACAGCGCCTACCGCGAGCTGACGTCGCAGCAGATGAGCCAAGAGGATGAGAAGTGCTACGGCGTGAAAATCGGCAACGAGGGCCTGCTCAAACTCGTCAATCGAGGAATCGAGGCCGTGGGCAGCGACTACGCGCAATCCCAATCGCGCCGTTACGTCGACGGCCTGTACACCTACACCGTCACCGACTTCATCCGCGACAACGCAGCGGTGTTCGCCCTGGTTTTCTTCGCCATAGCGGCATTCCTCATCTTCCTGATCGCCCGCGACGCTCGCATCTCGCGCGCGCGAATACGCGATAGGGAGGCAGCGCAAGTCGAGCTCGAGCAGAAGAACCGCGAACTCGAGCAAAGCCAGGAGGCGCTGGCCAGCGCCCTCGTTGAAGCCGAGAACGCGAACCGTGCCAAGACCGCGTTCCTCAACAACATGTCGCACGACATCCGCACGCCAATGAACGCCATCGTCGGTTTCACGGCCTTGGCCTCCTCGCACCTCGACGATACCGAGCAAGTGCGCGACTACCTTTCCAGGATCTCGGTATCGAGCCAGCACCTGCTCTCGCTCATAAACGACGTGCTCGACATGAGCCGCATCGAGAGCGGCAAGGTCACCATCGACAACACGAACGTGCACCTGCCCGACGTGATACACGATCTGCGCACGATCGTTCAAGCCAACATCGCGGCGAAGCAGCAGGAGCTGCTCGTCGATACAAAAGACGTCGTTAACGAGGATATCGTCACCGACAAGCTGCGGCTTAACCAAGTCCTGCTCAACATCTTGTCCAACGCCATTAAATTCACGCCCACGGGCGGCAGAATCAGCTTCCGCGTAATCGAGAAGCCGTCCGATGACGCCGATACCGCCAATTTCGAATTCAGGATCAAAGACAACGGCATTGGCATGAGCGAGGAATTCCAGAAGACTATTTTCGAAGCGTTCAGCCGCGAGAAGACGAGCACGGTAAGTGGCATCCAGGGTACCGGGCTGGGCATGGCCATCACGAAGAACATCGTCGACATGATGGGCGGCACGATCAACGTCATCAGCACCGAGGGCGAAGGCAGCGAGTTCATCGTCGACATACCCTGCAAGATCAGCGAGCAGCCGACGACGTTCGAGCCGGTCCCAGAACTGCAGGGCCTGCGCGCATTGGTGGCAGACGACGACACCGACGCGTGCCTTTCGCTGTGCTCCATGCTTCGCGAGATTGGAATGAAACCCGATTGGACGAGTTATGGCAAAGAAGCCGTCATCAGGGCGAAAGAGGCCTTTGAGCAAAATGATGAGTTCAAGGTCTACATTATCGACTGGATGATGCCCGACCTGAACGGCATCGAGACCGTGCGACGTATCCGCAACATCATCGGCGATACGGCGCCGATCATCGTCCTTACGGCCTACGATTGGTCAGATGTCGAGGACGAAGCACGCGAGGCCGGCGTGACCGCATTCTGCTCGAAGCCCATTTTCATGTCGGAGCTACGCAACGTGCTCGCAAGGCCATACAACCACGAAAACGCCGACGACAAGCCCGATTACCAAACGTTATTTGCCGGCAAACGCGTCCTCATAGCCGAAGATAACGAGATGAACCAGATGATTGCCACCACCATCCTGGGCGAGTCTGGGCTTGAATTCGATATCGCATGCAACGGGTCCGAGGCCTTCGAAAAGGTGCGGGACGCCTCTGCCGGATATTACGACGCCGTTCTCATGGACATCCAGATGCCCATCATGGACGGCTACAAGTCTACAAAGCTCATCCGGGCGCTCGACGATCCGCAAAAGTCGTCTATCCCCATCCTCGCAGTGACCGCCAACGCCTTCGAGGACGACAGGAGGCTTGCAATCGAAGCGGGCATGAACGGCCACCTGGCAAAACCCTACGACATCCCCGTGATGCTCGAACTGCTCGCCGACGTGCTTAAATAAGCTGTAATCGCACGAAGGCAGCAGCGCGAATCATCTAAGAGGTACGAAGCGGTACTAACGATGACGATACTTGTGAAGGGGCCCGATCGGGTTTGCTTCCACCCGATTAATGGCGCATGATGTCATTGTTCACAGGAGCGGACAACCCGCACGAGAAAACCGACCGAAGAGTCGGACCAACAGAAAGGAAGCACTAGTATGAAGATCAGCGCACGCAACCAGATCAAGGGCACCGTCAAGACCATCCGCGAGGGCGCCGTCAACGCCGTCGTCGTCATCTGCCGCGGCAACCACAACCCCATCAAGGCCG
>CAMPAJ010000131.1 GCA_946631805.1 uncultured Eggerthellaceae bacterium | reverse complement strand
GTCATGGCGTTTACGGGCGTGGGTGGTGTCGTGTGGTCGACGGTCGGTGGCATCCTCATCCAGCAGATTGGATGGTCTGCCACCTATCTCGTGTTCGCCGTGCTCTCGGCGCTCACGATTCCCGTGACGCTGCTCATGGTGGCGAGCCGCCCGGAGGACAAGGGGCTGGTACCGTTTGGCTACGAGGAGGCTGCTGCTGACGCAGCCGCTAATGCGCCGAAATCCGTGCAGGGCGTTGCGGCCGCCGAGGCGTTCCGCATGCCGGTGTTCTACCTCATTTGCGCGATGTGCTTTTTCCTGAACATCGGCATGTACGTGTACTTCATGATTCCGAGCTATGCCACAACGCTCGAGATCGGTGCTGCGTTGCCGTTGCTCGGGGCAACCGCGTCGTCGGTGGCAATGGCGGGCCAGACCGTATCGAAACTCGCGCTGGGTGCTGTGGGCGAGAAACGCCCGCAGGCCGCCACCATCGTAGCGCTATGCTTGGGCATCGTAGGCGTTGCCGCCTTTGCTCTGCTGTCCGGATCGGTCGTTGCCTTTTATGCGGCCGCGCTTTTCTTCGGCGCGTATTACGGCATCACCAACGTCATGATGCCCATCTTCACGCGCAGGAGCTTTGGCGACCGCGATTATGCGCAGATCTACTCGCGCGTGTCGATGGTCGCATCCATCAGCAATGCAGCTGCAGCCTTCATTTGGGGTACCGTCATCGACGCCACGCACAGCTACCTGCCCATGTTCGTGGGCGTCATCGTGCTCATGGCGTTGACCGTCGTGACCGTCATCGCCATCGGTCGCATGCAGTCGAATCGCTAGTACGAGAAGACGGCATGGAGCAATCGAATGCTCCAAGGCAAAAAGACGGGGGTCGTTGCGGCCCCCGTCTTACGTTGCTCGAATCCGATGGATTATTGAGCCCGTTGAAACTAGTGGTTCTTGCGCAGCTGCTCGAATTCTTTTGCAGTTATCATTCGCTGGTTGACGCGCAGGTTTTCGGCCCAGTGCTTGGCCTTGCTCACGTCGTCGACCCTCATGACGATGTTGCCGCCATCGTCGATTACGTAGTAGGCCTCTTTCCTATGCGCATCGGCGTCGCCCCTGTCGTGATAGACGAATCCGCCTGCGATGTCGTCCAGCATTTCGTCTGACAGCTCAACAGCTTCGTCGATAGCCGTATTCATCATCTCGTTTTCACGTTTGTCGCTCATGATCATCGGTCTCCTTTCCGGTGCGTCAGTCTGACGCTTGTCTATCTCGCTAGCATCGTCGCTTGCGGAGCCCTATGCGTCATCAGCTTTCTTCAGCACCTTGACCTTTACGAGCGTCATGCTGTTGCTTCCGTATGTGATGTTCATGACATCGCCCTTTGCAGGGATATAGCCGCTGGGAATCTGCGTTTCGTCAGTGATGCTCAGCGTAAGCGTGGTGCCGTCTTTCATCGTGATCTTGACGGACGAAGAATCGCCGCTGGCGATAGTACCCTGGCCGGATACCTTGGTATCGGTCGGCTGCTTGGGCTCGGTTACCTTGGGCTCGGTTACCTTGGGCTCAGGCTCAGGCTCCGGTTCGGTAGCCTCGGGCTCGGGCTCGGGTTCGGGCTCGGGGGCGGTTGCCTCGGGCTCGGGCTCGGGTTCGGGCTCGGGGGCGGTTGCCTCAGGTTCGGGCTCCGGCTCGGGCTCGGTTCCCTCGGTATCGGTGCCCTCAGCGTCAGCTCCCCCGGTGCCGGTATCGGCGCCCTCGGGCTCTGTGCCCTCGGTATCGGTGCCTTCAGCATCAGTCCCGCCGGTGTCGGTGCCCTCAGCGTCGGTTCCCTCGGTATCGGTGGTGTCGGTCCCCTCGGTGTCGGTGCCGGTACCCTCGGGATCGGTGCCTTCGGGCTCGGCGCCCTCAGATTCGGCTTGCGGCTCCGGAGACTGTCCCGAAGCGTTCTCCGTGGAGTTGTTTTCGGGGGTAGTAGCCTGCTTTTCCGAGCTCTGTCCGCTGGATGAGTTTCCGTTCTTGTTGCTCGACGTGTCCTTCTTGGTGCTGCTCGACGACTTCGTGGACGTGCTCTGCGTCGAAGGCTTGCTCGGCGCGCTGTTGAGCTTCGGGGCCGTCTTCTTCACGTTTGCGCTCGCGGCCTTTACGCTCTTCACGCAGTAGATGATTTCGGCTTGAGGCTTGTCGGTCAAAGATCCGGTGTATGTGATCTCGGCGTGGTAGCCCTTGGCCGGCTTCTCGCCGTTGTACCTTGTGGAGTTCGTGGTCGTGAACGTGTACTTGGCCACGTCTGTCGTAAGGGTTACCGAGTGCTGCATCACGGTGTCGATCGTGCCGTTGATTACGTACGCGCGATTGTCACCTTGCTTTACGATGTTGATTTCCAGCGCCTCAGGCGTGTTCTTGATGCTTCCGGAGTAGGTGATGTCTACCTGGTCGCCCGGTCGTGGATCGTTGGCGGCGCCCGTTACCTTCGTGTTGCCCGTGATAGCGAAGCGGTATGCATTGGCGGAATCTATGCCGAGTAGCAAAGTCCCTCCAGCAACTTCGGACACCAGCCCGTGCACGGTCACGGTTTGGGGCTGTTCGGCTTCGGTTACGACCGAGATCACGTTGGCGTAGGGATACTCGTTCAAGTTGCCCAGATACGTCAGCTCGACCTCGTCGCCTTGGCTCAAATCGCCCACGAGGTATGTGTCGGAATCTTTCTGGAACGTGACGGTCGAGCCCTTGCTCACGAGCGTGAGGGTCTCGTCATCGAAATCTACAAGCGTGCCGGCGAACTCGAGCGGAGTCTCCATGTGCTCGACGAGCGTAACCTCATCGGCGATCGTGCTCTTGCCTTCGGCGTGGTACTTCACCGACACGACGTCGTCGAGGTACATCTCGTCGTAGTCGCCGAGCTTGTAGACCGTGCTCTTGTTCGTGGTAAACGCCATGTCGCCCTTGTCGCCTGCGACCGACAGCTGGTCTTTGTACGCCATCACGAGCGTTCCTTGATATTGGCCAGCGTCGACGCTTTTCTCCGATGCAGAGAGCGACTCCGAGCTGGCACTGGAGCTTTCGCTCGAGCCTGCGCATGCCGCCAGCAATGTCATCATGGACAATGCGAGGGCAAGCGCGAACACCATGCCTATTCGTTTTCTCATAGATACTCCTTCCGTCTTCCGCCATAATGTGCCAAGTAGTGTGCGGTTCGCGGGCGCTCGTGAAGAGGCGCCCCTGGGTCCTCTTGCATGTCGAGCGGACCTTTCGTCTCCAATGTTACGTTCGAAAGGGCTGTTTTGTCTTGCGAAAACTCTTGTTTTTCTGCTTTTGCTCCTTTCGGTTTTCCGACTGCAAAAAAACCAACACGAGAAAATGGTGGGAATCAACCGACGTGCATCGTTTCGTCCCGTTTCATTTGGAACCTGCTTCTGGCCCTTCGCGATTTGTTGGAAGCTGCTGATCGGCTCTCGGTAGCCCTGGTTGGGAGGGCGATGGGGTCGTGAGCGATTCTGCAGCCACTTTTCCTGTAATTCCACTTAGATTAGGCGAAGCCAAGCGAACGACCCTATCGCCCTCCCAACCAGGGCGGGCGAGCGGGATAATCATGTGAACAGTAATTGTTAAAACTCGGGGTGCGCGATGACTGCGTCAAGGCAGAGTCGCTCGTTGCTCTATACTTTCGAGTCGTTGGGCTCGCGCGAGCCCCCCATCATGCCGTTTCTGCGTTCGAGGTGAATGCCATGTCAGTTAGAAAAACCGCCGCTATTGCCGTTTGCAAGGTGACATATCGGCTGATGCGCCTGATGGGCCGCACGGCCCGCGCCCTTCCCGGCAAGCTTGCCCTCGTGGTGGACGGCAACATCATTCGCGAGCTCGGCGAGGGGCACAAGACCATCGTCATCACCGGCACGAACGGCAAGACCACGACGACGCACATGGTCCAGCAGGCCATCATCAACGCCTATGGACGCGCGGCCTACGACCCGTCGAGCACGAACCTCGAGCAAGGTATCGCAACCACGCTGTGCCTCGATAGCACGCTTGCAGGCAAGCGCAAGTCCGATTGGGCTGTGATCGAAAGCGACGAGGGCGCGACAAAGATAATGCTGCCAGCCATGCACCCGCAGGTGCTCGTCGTCACGAATCTATATCGCGACCAGGTCGACCGCTATCCCACGTGGACGACGGCGCGCGATTACATCATCGAAGCCATCAAGTCCTCGCCCGAAACCACGCTTGTATTGGATGCCGATTGTCAGGTCACGGCCTCGATCGCCGATGCCGTGCCGAACAAGGTCGTGTGGTTCGGCATGGAATGCAATCCGTACGATGACGGCGTTGCCGATTTCGACGACCAGGTCGAGTGCGTCAAGTGCGGCGCCCCGCTGGAGTTCTCGCACCGCACGTTTGCCCACCTGGGGGATTTCGCATGCCCGGCATGCGGTTACGCGCATCATGCGGCCGACATTGCCGTGACAGGCGTGGGGAACAAGCAGGAGAAAAGCTGCGAGCTCACCGTCCGCGTGCATGGGCGTGAGCTGACCATTCCCGTGAACATCCGGGCGGGCTACGACATCTACAACGCCGCAGCCGCGTTGGCGGGCCTGCTCACGCTCGGCGTTCCCGAGGACGAGGCGCGCCAGGCCCTGGGGCATTTCACGCATGCGGCGCACCGGTTCGAAATCTTCGACGTGGAGGGAACCGAAGCCCGCCTGTTGCTGATGAAGAACACGGCCGGTTGCAACCAGCTCATCAACATGCTCATGTCGGAAGAGCATGTTCCTTCGAATCTGATTTGCCTGCTGGGCAACGAGATCATGGACGGCCTGAGCACCGAGTGGATCAAAGGCGTGCGCTGGGAGAAGCTGGCATCGCCCGAGGCGAAGGTCATCGTTGGCGGCCCATGCCACGAGGATATGCGCGCCCGGTTGCTCGAAGCCGGTTTCGATTCGCAGCGCATGCGCGTGCAGACCGACTATGCGGCGCTGGTATCCGATATGGCGGCTATGGACGAGCCGGTCACGGTCATCGCCAACTGCTCGACCATCGAAGCTTTGCGCCTGGAGCTGGTCAAAAAGTATAAGCCCATCGATTACTGGGCCGAATAGCAACCCTTTGCGGCGGGGGTGAAGCTATCGCCGCAGAATGCAGCCGCTTAGAACGTGGCCTTGTGGATCATCTCGCGCATGAGGCGGGCCGCCTTCTCGTTGATCTTGGGTAGCCGGTGGTCGATGAGCTTCAGCATGTTCTCCTGGTCAGCGGGCACGAGGCCGTCAAAACGCACGACGTCGGTATCGTGGGAAGCGATGATGTGCGTCTTGCAGGTCAGATGCTCGATGAACGTGCGGATTTCCTGAACGGTTTCGATTTCGGTAGCTGGCGACCAGCGCCCGGCGGCGATGTCTTCGGCCAAGGGCCAGGTGG
>CAMPAJ010000130.1 GCA_946631805.1 uncultured Eggerthellaceae bacterium | reverse complement strand
TCGCCGGCTTCATGGGCCGTGCGCAGCTTGCAGGCGCACGAACGCAGGTAACGGGTCAGATACCCGTCAAGGTCAGTTGTGTTCGACGAGCAACTCGTCTCGGGCATGGCTTCCTTGGGAACGACGCCGTACTTCTTCACGAGAGCGGCGAACATGTCCCATTGGCCGCCGTCGCTCACCGGATCGGCTAGGAGAAACGCCACGAGACGGCTGTTCAGCGGCTCGTCGAGCGTATCGAGGATGTTCTCGAAGAACCAGTTGGATTTCTCGAGCTTGTCCCAGTACAGCGGGTAAGCTTGCGAGAACTCGTAGTTCGAGAGGTTGAACTTGCGCATCGTGCGCACCCGGAACGTGTTAAGGGCCGCGAACATCCAGCAACGCCCGGACCGCTTCTGGTCCGTGCGCTCGCCCTGCTTGACCTCCACGTCGAACGTCCCCGTATTGAGCGCCGCTACCTCTGGCGCCTTGGCAACGGCCCGCACACCTTGGCCCGTCACGGCGTTCTTAGCCACGATATTCGCCCGGTCGGCAAAGAACTCCTCGTTAACCTGCGCCACATCGTCCCACGTTACGGATATCATCTCATCCATCAGAAACTCCAATCCACACCTATCTTTGCAATGGCCAGAATAGCGCGGTTTACGCCTGCGCCTCAGCCGCAAGCTCCGCCTGGATGCGCTGCGTGCGCTCGACGACCTCGGCCTTCACGCGCTCGATGTCGATAGTGGGCCACGCGCCGTCGCGGTAGACCACGCGACCATCGCACATGGTGAGCACGACGTCGGAGCCATGGCCGGCATATACGACGTTTGTGAGCATGTCGTTTATCGGGCACCACGACGGTCCCGTGATGTCGAGTACGCACAGATCCGCCCGATAGCCTTCCTTCAGAAGACCGCAATCCTCGCGCCCCTGCGCAATCGCGCCGGCACGCGTGGCGGCGTTGACCACCTGCTTGGGAGTAACGAGCGTCGGGTCGAGCTCGTAGCCCTTGGGCAGCATGGCCATAAGGTACATATCCTGGAACATGTCATGATTGTTGTTGGACGCCATGCCATCGGTGCCGAGCGCGACGTTTACGCCGGCGTCGAGCATCTTAGCAATGGGCGCAAAACCGCTCGAGAGCTTCATGTTCGAGGCGGGATTGTGCGCTACGGTCGCGCCATGCTTGGCCAGGATGGCGATATCGTCCTCGTCGACGTACACGCAATGCGCGGCAACGAGCGGCACGTCCAGGGCGCCCAGCGATTCGAGCCACTGGACTGGCGACATCCCATTGTGACGCTCCTGGCAACCCGTGACCTCGAACTGCGTCTCGGACACATGGATGTGCAGGCGCGTGCCGCGCTCCTTCGCCCAGTCGAACACGCTTTTAGCCGTAACGTCGTTATTCGTGTATTCGGCATGGATGCAGCCTTCGAACTTGATGCGGCCTTCTCCCATGCCGTCCACGTTCTTGATGCCGTCCTCCATCTCTTGGAATACCGGGTATTCCTGAATGGGCTTGGGCTCGAATGCGAGCGGAGACGTGCACAGGTTCGCCTTCATGCCCGCCTCGTCCACCGCACGGGCGCGTTCGGGCGTGTGATAGTACATGTCCGAGAAGCTGACTGTGCCGTAACGCGCCATTTCCGCACACGACAAGAGCGTGGCCCAATAATTATCCTCGCCGGTCATCTTGCCCTCGAACGGCCAGCATTTCTGCTCGAGCCACGCCTGCAGGGGAAGGTTTTCCGCATAACCGCGCAGAAGGGTCATCGGAGCATGGGAATGCGCATTGTACATCGCCGGCATGAGAAGCCTTCCCGCGCCGTCATACACCTCGCCGTACTTCGCGCTTTCGGCAGGCTCCGTATCCCCGATGTAATCGATTGCGCCGTCGAGCACGCCAACCCACTTGTTCTGCTGGTAATCGAGATTCTCGTCGATAATAGCTATATCCTTGAAAAGCATTTCGTCTCCTTCGCTCTAATAATTCACCAAATCCATTATATGACTTAGTCCTATTTTGTAGCGCCTTACACATATATGAAGCAAACGTAATGAAGCAACCGTAAGTATACCGTTATTGGCAGACCGTAATCGGCAAACGAGTATGCCGAGCGCAATGCCCTGTGCTATGATGCGCAACGTTCAAAAAAACACGAGAGAGGAACCATACCATGGCAGACGAATTGGATTGCGGCGGCGCATGCAGCGGCTGCAGCGTCGAGGGCTGCGGTTCGCGCACCGAACCGCCTAAACCCACCGCACGCGTCAACATCAAACACATCATCGGCGTCGTCTCGGGCAAGGGCGGCGTCGGCAAGTCGCTCGTCACAAGCCTGCTCGCAGCCGAGATGAACCGCAAGGGCTACAAGGTCGGCATCCTGGACGCCGACATCACCGGCCCGTCGATCCCCAAGACGTTCGGCATCAAAGGCCGCCTTTCCGCCGATGCCGACGGCATCAACCCCGCCATCACCGAAAGCGGCATCAAGGTCATGTCCGTCAACCTGCTGCTTCCGCAGGACGACATGCCCGTCGCCTGGCGCGGCCCGGTCATCACCGGCATCCTCAACCAATTCCGCGACGAGACGAACTGGGAGGACTTGGACTACCTGTTCCTGGACATGCCTCCGGGAACGTCCGACGTGTTCCTCACGGTCATGCAGCAGTTCCAGCTCGACGGTATCATCTCGGTTTCGGCCCCGCAGGAGCTCGTGGCCATGATCGTGGGCAAGGCGGTCAACCTCGCGCACGACATGAACGTCTCGGTGCTCGGCCTCGTCGAGAACATGGCCTACTTCAAGTGCGACGAATGCGGCAAGGAGCATTGGATCTTCGGCGAACCGCAGGGCAAGGTCGTGGCCAAGCGCTACCAAATTCCCGCGTTTGCGACGCTGCCCGTCGACCCGGCGTTCGCTCGCCTGTGCGACCTCGGCAAAATCGAGGACTACGACGTCGAGGGAGCGCTTGATTCGATCATCGGGCAAATCGAGGCCGCTGCAGCTCGCAAGGACGCCCAGACCGAATAGGCGCGCAAAAGCATTTAACCAACTACTAAACGCATCGAAACCACCCCCGTTGCTCAATCTCGTAAGAGCCTTGGCTTCGGGGGTGGACTTTTCGGAAATGGGATTCCTTGCTCTGCAGTAAGACGATAACGACAGGAAACGTTACGGCTATGCGGTAACTCGGACACCATTTTCTTCCGATTGCAAAAGATGCATGTACGATTGGCGATTCTTGAAGCCAAGAAGCGCGCTTATTGATATGATGGAGCAAGTTAAACCAACCTAGACCTAAGGGGGTCGCTATGGGAATGAAGGCCGAGGAGAAGCTCGAAATCTCCGCAGACGAGCTCAAGACGTACCTGCATGCGAACCATTCCGTATACATGGACGTGAACGGTGCCAGCTATTATCTGACCGACGTCAACGACCGTTATTGGCGCGTACAGGATACGTCGAAGAAGAACGAGAAAGACCACTACGTCGACTGCAGTGAGCTCGTGCCCACGCTGAGCGAATTCCTGTCGCTTCCGTTCGGCGAGGCGAACAAATCGGTCCTCGACCTGTTCGACGAGGCCGACTTCTACGCTTCGGTGAAGCCGGAATAACCTACAACTACATATAAATAAGAAGAAGGGCGCCGACAAGTTCGACGCCCTTCTTCTATTCGATACGCAATTAGGATACTTCCCATCCATCGACCCGCGTTACCCATGCAGGTAGCTCGGCGTTTTTCGACTTACGCACACATTGCAAGCGCAGGCGAGCGAACCAGCGTGCCTTTTCAAATTATGTACGCGATTTCCCAGATGCACCTTGCTTTGGCATCCCGCATTGGGGAAGGCTCTTTTTCGTTGCATATACGAAAACGGCTATGCCCACGACGATTAGCGGCACGGATAAGACCTGCCCCATCGTCAGCCAGTCGCCGTACAAGTACCCGATCTGCGCGTCGGGTTGCCTCACGAACTCGATGAGGAACCTGAACACGCCGTACAATGCCAGGAACACGCCGATGAACGTCCCGCGGGGTCGCGGGGGCGTTTTGCGCGACAACGCGAACAATAGGCAGAACAGCACAAGTCCTTCGAGCAGCGCCTCGTAGAGCTGTGACGGATGACGTGGCAACATGCCCGCAGTTCCGCCGAAAACGACGCCCCAGGGCCCGTCCGTCACGGCGCCCCACAGCTCGCCGTTGATGAAATTGGCACAGCGCCCGAAGAACAGCCCGATCGGCGCGGCAATTGCCCCCATGTCGGCCAACGTCAGATACGGTATCCCCGTGAAGCGCGCCGCGACGACGCCTCCGACGAGTGCGCCGACCAGCCCTCCATGAAAGCTCATGCCTCCTTGGTTGAACGCGAAGAGCTCGAGGGGATGCGAGAAGTAGTAGCCGTTGCCGTACACGAGGCAATAGCCTATGCGCGCTCCCAAGATGACGCCCACGACAACGCAGCAGATGATGGTAAGAAGCGCGTCCTCGTTGAACTCCAAACGCCAGCGCTTTGCGAGGCGCCACATGATCAAGCCGGCGAACAGGAAGCCCAGCACGTAGGCAATCCCGTACCACCTAACAGACAAGGGCCCGATAGCAAATGCCACCGGGTCCAATGATTGATACAGCTCGTTAAGCATGTTCTGATCTCTTGGCGCTCAACGCCTTATGCCTGATCGGCAGGTACGACCGCCACGACGCCGGGCACGCGTTCCTTGAGGATGCGCTCGATGCCGTTCGCAAGCGTGAGCTCCGAGAGCGGGCATCCCTTGCATGCGCCGGTGAGTTCCACCGTCACGGTGCCGTCATCCTTGACGTCGATGAGCTTCACGTCGCCACCGTCGGCAATCAGGCTCGGGCGAATGAGGTCGAGCACGGCCGCCACATCGTTCTTGTCTACCATGTGATTCTCCTTCTCTCGTTTAGTATCATCGAGATTCTACCAGATGTCGCCAAAACGATTGCGTTCTCTAGGAAACAGGCTTGTAATCGTAACCAATTATCAAAAGCACGTCAGCGGTGAACGAGTAGTACATATCGCCCTCGACGGTACGACCCATGCCGAGCGCATCGATAACGGCCTTGGCGCGAGACTCGCCAAGCGCACGCTCCGCTTCAGCTGCTGCAGCTTGCTCCTCGGGCGTAGAAGCGCTCGACTGGCTCTGCTCTTGCTGAGGCTGTGCGACTTGCAGCTCCTCCTCGCCTTCTTCTCCTTCCCCGTCGGCCTCGCCATCCGAAGCAGGCGCGGCCTCGGGCGCAGGCGTGTTCTTGGTCCGATAGATCACGAGGGTCTCGTCGTAGACCTGCTGCTCCGCATTCCCCACATCGGCGATCCTGAATCCCAAGGCGTCAAGCGCTTCGGCCGTCGTCTTCCCCGCGCCAGCGATATCGGTGCCGTTGCGCACCTCGACGGTGAAGCTATCGGGCG
>CAMPAJ010000129.1 GCA_946631805.1 uncultured Eggerthellaceae bacterium | reverse complement strand
CGCGCCGTACGGTTACGTCAAGGACCCGCAGGACAAGCACAAGCTCGTTGTGGACGCCGATGCCGCGGCCGTCGTCGTGCGCATATTCGCCGATTTCATAGGCGGAAAGCCCGCATCGCGGATTGCACGGGAGCTCAACGGCGAAGGAATCGAGCCTCCTTCTGCCCATAGGCGACGCCTCGGGCAGAATTACCGTACGAACTTCGACTCGGCTAAGCCGCCGAAGTGGCATGCGCAGACCGTGCTGCGCATACTCAGGGACGATATATACACGGGATTGCTCGCGCAGGGTAAAACACGAAAGGCTAGCTGGCGGACGAAGCAATACATGAGCGTGCCGCCCGAGCAGTGGGCTCGCACACCCGATGCGCACGAGCCGCTTGTTTCCAAAGCTGATTTCACCACTGTCCAGGAACTGCTAGCCTGACCTGACAATGGGGACAGTCCCCATTGTCAGGTTTAGTTGTCCAATAATAATGAGTCATCTAACGAGGTTAGATGACTCAACCTTACATACTGTAATGTACAAATAACGGGACAGAAAAGTAATAGGAACAGTTCCTTTCGCTATGTCGGGTGTCTCATGGTGAGACACCTCTATGAGCAGGTCATATAGGTTTAGGAATACGGTAACGCATTCGAGGGAATGCGTTAATTCATGGCTATTATAGTCAATGTATGTTATCTCAAGCAAGGAGGAATCGCGTGAATCACGTCTTGCTTATGATGGGCGGCTCGGGGACGCGCTTCGGCGCGAACATTCCCAAGCAGTTCGTCGACGTGGAGGGGCAGCCCGTGTTCTCGTACGTCATGGACAAGTACGACCGGTTCAACAAGGTCGACAGCATCGTGCTCGTGTGCCATGCGGACTGGGTTGATTATGCGGACGAATGGGCCACCAAGCTCAAGATCGCCAAATACGCCGGCACTGTGGCCGGCGGTTCCACGCGCTCCGCGTCGGTGCGCAACGGCCTGCGCAAGCTCGCGGAGTTTGCAAAAGACGACGACATCGTGCTCATCCACGACGCCACGCATCCCTACTTGGACGAGGGCTCAACGGCCGACGCCATCCGCGCGACGCAGGAATACGGTGCGGCAACGCTCGGCCGCAAGCAGTTCGATACCGTGTACAAGACCGACCTGGAGGGCAACTTGGTCGAGGTCGTGCCGCGTGAGCAGATTGTCTCGGGCGCGTCGCCGGAGCTGTTCAAGTTCGGGCCGATTCACCGCATATACGAGCAAGCCGCCGACGAGGAGCTCGAGCAGTTCACGAGCGCCGGCGCCATCGCGCTTGCCAACGACATTTCCATGAAGGTCGTGCCGACGGATTTCGTCAACCTCAAGATCACGTACCGCCACGACATGGCGCTCTACGAGCGCCTGTTCCACGGCTACTACTTCAAGTAATGTGAAAAAGGGTCGTAGCCAATTTCACATGGTTCGAAACGCCACGACCCTAATGCGCGGTTTCGCGAGCAGTGAAAAGGCCCAACCTTTTGAAACGTGTGGAGTAAGGGGTTGCAGGTTCAGTATATGTGAAAATGGCTACGACCCTTTTTCACCATAGATCGGAGGAGCATGAAAGCAGCATTGCTGAAAGATACGCGCACGATGGTGTGCGAGGAGGTACCGACGCCGCAGGCGGGGCCGGGCGAAGTGCTCGTGCGCGTGGCGTACTGCGGCGTGTGTGGGTCGGACGTGCCGCGCTTCCTCGACGGGGCCGTGCATGCGTTCCCGCTCATCTTGGGTCATGAGTTCTCGGGCATGGTCGAGGAAGTGGGGCAGGGCGTCGATGCGTCGATGGTCGGCGTGCGCGTTTCGGGCATCCCGCTTGTGCCGTGCATGGAATGCGCGGATTGCAAAGCGGGGAACTACTCGCTGTGCAAGCACTACAGCTTTATCGGGTCGCGTCGTCCAGGCGCCTACGCCCAGTATGTGGCCATACCCGCTGCAAATGCGTTTTCCGTTGCCGACGAGGTTGACGACATGCAAGCGGCGTTCTTTGAACCGGCGACGGTCGCGCAACATGCAATCGAGCTCGCGGGCGTGCGCGCTCGCATGCGCCCGGATGCGACGGCAGTCGTCGTGGGATGCGGGACGATCGGCATTTTCACTGCGCAGATCTTGCAGGCTATGGGGCTTGAGGTCACGGCGCTTGCGCGCCGCCAGAGTCGCATCGATGCCGCATGCAGCGCCGGGGTCTGCAATCTGGTGAACACGTCTGAACCAGAGTGGGACCAAAAGCTTCTGGCGACCCTCGGGCGCGGCGGCTTTGATTTCGTGTTCGACACGTCGGGCAGCAACGCCATGATGGTCAAGTCCTTCGAGCTCGCGGCCAACAAGGCGCGCGTGTGCATGGTGGGCACCCCCAAGCGCCCCATGCAGTTCAGCGTGAGGGAATGGGAAAACCTCAACCGCAAGGAGCTCGAGCTCACGGGCAGCTGGATGTCGTACAGCTTCCCGTTCCCGGGGCGCGAGTGGAGCGAGGTGGCGCGCCAGTTCGCCGAGGGCGTGCTCAACGTTACGGAGGAAATGATCGACTCCGTGTTCACGCTCGACGAGATTCCTGATGGAATGATGAAGTTTGCCGATGGTAACTCGATATCGGGTAAGATTCTGGTCGATTGCAGATAGCCGTCTTAGATGGCGCAGGAGAAAGCGAACGTGCTGGGCGCTCGAGTCCCGTTCGCGGAAAGGTGCAGAACATGCATCCAGTACAGGAAATCGTCCAACGTAACAAAGCAGGTCGTGGGGTAGGCATATTCTCGTGTTGCTCGGCAAACCGCGACGTGGTCAAGGCCGTACTCGTGAAGGCGCAGAAGACGCGCACCGTGGCGCTCGTGGAGTCCACGTCGAACCAGGTGAATCCCGAAGGCGGCTATACCGGCATGACGGCAGCCGACTTCCGCGACTTCGTGTACGCCATCGCCGACGAGATCGACCTTGACCGCAACCGCGTCATCCTGGGCGGCGACCATCTGGGACCGCTTCCCTGGTGCGATTTGCCCGAAGTGGAGGCCATGCCCAAGGCCGAGGCGCTCGTGCGCTCGTGCGTGGCAGCCGGCTACTCGAAGATCCACCTGGACACGAGCATGCGCGTGGGAGACGACGATCCGCATGAGGACCTGGCCGTGCAGACGTGCGCCCGTCGCGGTGCCGAGCTGTGCGCTGCGGCCGAGGACGAGTTCGCGCGTTATGCCGCCGAGCATCCGGGCGCCGAGCCGCCCGTGTACGTGTTGGGCAGCGAGGTGCCGGTGCCGGGCGGCGATGCGAGCGACGATGCCGTGATGGGCGTGACCGACCCGGCCAACTGCAAGCGCACGATCGAGGCCTACGAGCGCGAGTTCGCGGAGCGCGGGTTGGGCGATGCGCTTGCACGCGTCGTCGGCTTCGTGGTCGAGATGGGCGTGGAATTCCACGAACGGGCGCTCAACGAGTACGACAGCGCAGCCGCTCAGGAGCTCGCAGCCTACATGCGTACGAAGCCATTCTGCATCGAGGGCCATTCGTCCGATTACCAGACGCAGGAGAACCTCAAGGCCATGTGCGAGGACGGCGTGGCCATCCTCAAGGTGGGGCCCGCCTTCACGTTCAGCATGCGCGAGGGGCTGTTCGCGCTCGAGGGCATCGAGTGCCGCGTGTACGCCGGCCAGCCCGAGAAGCGCTCGCATTTCCGCGAGGTGCTCGAGCACGCGATGCTGGCCAATCCGGTCCATTGGCAGAATTACTACCAAGGAAGCTTGGAGGACCAGGCGATTTCGCGCGCGTACAGCTTCCTGGACCGCTGCCGGTATTACATGGCCGTGCCCGAGGTCGTCGCAGCGCGTAACAAGTTGATTCAAAACCTTTCGCATGGCGAAATCCCGCTGTGCATGCTCAGCCAGTACATGCCCACGCAGTACTTCCGCGTGCGCGCCGGCGAGCTGCCCAACGAGGCCGAGGCCATCTTGCTCGACAAGATCGGCGACCGCGTGGATCGGTACCTGTATGCGACGAAGAACAACGGCGAGCTGTAGGAGGCGGGCTGTAGGCATATACATAGGCATTTGGGGTCGTAAGGTGTGATAGTACGTGTTAGAGGGGGAATGCCGGAGCGAACAGCTTGTGAGCGAAGCCCGTGTGCGGGAACTTCGTTGGGAAGGTTCGCTACTGGTGGTTATGTTCGAGGGCGTCCGCCTGCTGGACGAGGCGACGTATTATGTGGAGGCTCGTTCTAAGGAAAGGACGCTTGCTCGGGTCGAGGCCATGACGTTGTCTCGGCCCGACGGCATCGTTCTGGGCGCAATCGACGTCGCGCATATATGCGATCAGGCTGAACAGGCGCTCGATGCAGTTCTGACCGATGCAACTATCTGTTTGACCGCGTGCATTGGGGACGAAACGTATAGAAGCAATCCCGCAAACGAGAAGAGCAAGGATGCGGGGCGTAGCTTCCAGGGGTTCTTCGCAGGGTTTTGCGTGCGGGGTCAAGCTGCTGCCGTGCCCGACATGACGGGTGGCAAGAACTACGTTCTGCGGATCGTGGGCCCGGGCGCCGCCACCTCTGGCAAGCCCCATGCGCGTGAAAAGAAAAATCGTCCCTGGTCGAATTGCGTTCTTCTGAAAAGCATGGCATACGACGTCGTCGCGGCAACTGCGCGGGCAATCGAGTCGGGCACGTTGGATGCGCGGGTGCGTATAGCACCCGACGGAACGCCCCATGCGGAATGCCATGTGGATGACGTTGGTTTTGACGTCGACCTTTCGAGCGCGAAGGGCCTCGAGGAGCTGACGCTCATCAATGAAGGTCAACAGCTCCTCGACAACCTTGCCGGAGCCCGGACGCGCGAGCTTCACGCCGATATTTTGGAATCCATGCTCGAGTTCGACGAGCTTTGCCACTCTCTTGGAGCCAAGTACTTGCTCGCCTATGGCACGCTGCTCGGGGCTGTACGGCATGCAAATCTGATTCCCTGGGATTACGATGCCGATTTCTATATGCTCGAGTGCGAGTACCTGAAGCTTCGCCGGGCGTTTGACGCGGGCGAGGGGCCTGCAAATCGCCAGCTCGACGATTGGATGTCGGTGCCGGGATATCCAGGTTCATTCGGCCGCTTCATGAAAACCGATACGACCCAGCTTGCCGGTACGGAATCGCGCGGCCAAGGCGGGGTAGGCGGCTTTGGCAAAGTTACTGACGTGTTCTATCTGATTCCCGCCCACGGGGGAGAGGACGAGGTACAGCAGCGGCTCGACACCTTCCTCGCATACGACGAGCTCGCCAATAGGTTTCACTTGTCGAAAGGCACGCGGAGCGATTCGTTCGTTGCGCGTTATGACGAGCTTGCTGCTCGCTGTGAAGCCGAAGGGCGCGAGACTGTGCTCAACGAGTTGAGAGCGGACTTGTTCAACACTGATGACGGGAGCGCACCGTACTATATCGCGACGGCTTCATCGACGCGCCTTGGCGAAGCCTATCCCGCCGAGTGGCTC
>CAMPAJ010000128.1 GCA_946631805.1 uncultured Eggerthellaceae bacterium | reverse complement strand
TAGGCGAAGCCAAGCGAAAGGCCCACCGCCCAGGGCTCGCGGGGCGGCGGGACGGAATACCCTTACACCTGCGGCACACGAGCGCTGGGACCGGCGTCGCGCAGGAACGCGACGTAGCCCTTGTAGGCCTCGTAGATATCAGCCTTGCTCGTAACCTCCCACGGCGCATGCATCGAAAGCACGGGCACACCCGAGTCGATGACGTCCATGCCGTACTTGGCCGGCAGGTACGCGATGGTTCCACCGCCACCTGCGTCAACCTTACCCAGCTCGGCAGTCTGGAACGCCACGCCGGCGTCATCCATGATGCGGCGGATGCGCGCCATGTACTCGGCCGAAGCATCGTTGCTGCCAGCTTTCCCGCGAGAGCCCGTGTACTTGTTGAACACGAGGCCGTGCCCCACGAAGGCGGCGTTGCGCGGCTCGAACACGCTCGCGTATGCTGGGTCGAAGCCAGCCGAAACGTCGCTCGAAAGCATGCTCGAGGCCGCAAGGACACGGCGCAGGTTGATGGCGCCACCCTCGCCTGCCAGCTCCATGAGCACGGCGATGACGTTTTCGAAGAACAGCGAAGCCATGCCCGTAGCACCCACGCTGCCGATTTCTTCTTTGTCCACGAGCACTGTTACCGCCGTGCGTTTGGGTGTTTCGTCAAGCGCAAGTTGGGCGGCGAGCGACGGGTACGCGCACGCCGAGTCATCCTGGCCATAGCCCAGGATCATCGAGCGGTCAAAACCGAGCTCACGAGCTGGCCCAGCGGGCACGACCTCGATTTCGGCCGAAAGGAAATCGGCTTCTTCCGTACCGTACTTGTCGGCCAGAAGTTGCAGCACATATGCCTTGACCGGCTCCTTAGCCGCGAGTTTTTCCAACTCGGTTTTATCGGCGTCATCTTTGGACTGGGCTTCCTCACCCAAAACGAGCGGACGGCTCCCCACGAGCACGTCGAGGTCCTCGCCCTCCACGACATCGTCGGCCTTTTTCTGCATCTGCTGCTTCGCAAGGTGAATAAGCAGGTCGGATACGCAGAACACCGGGTCACCTTCGTCTTCGCCGACGTTGACCGGAACAACCGTCCCGTCTTTCTTCGCCACAACGCCGTGCAGAGCAAGCGGCAAGGTCACCCACTGATAGTATTTGATGCCGCCGTAGTAATGCGTGTCCAGATGCGCGAGCCCGTTACGCTCGAACAACGGGTTCTGCTTAAGGTCGAGGCGCGGCGAATCTATATGGGCGCCCAAGATGTTGAAACCGTTAACCAACGGCTCGGAACCAATGTGCGCCAATATAACCGCTTTGCCATGCGTTTGCGCGAAGACCTTGTCGCCCGTTTCGAGCGTGCGGCCCTCGTCGAACGCTTCGTACAAATCAACGTAGCCGGCCTCCCGCGCTTGCGCGATAGCGGCCGAGGTAAACTCACGTTCGGTTTTGTTTTTCGAGATGAACTCCCTGTATCCTTTGCAAACGCGCTCGAGCTCGTCAAGCGCGGCAGCATCGTATTTCTTCCAAGCAGACTCTGTTTCCATGCCATGTCCTTTCCATTCGCTGAGCATGCGCACCATTATAGAATGAGTCGAGAGAGCGTATATCGTGACTCATTGGATGAGAACGTGAGCGCTTTAGCACTCCACAACGAGTCTCGAGATACGCCCTCTCTTGACTCATTCGTTGTTACTATTCGGCCTCCAGTAGCCCTGTCCAAGAGGGGGAAGGGGCCGTGAGCGATTCTGCAGGCACATACTTTTAACTCCACATAGGTTAACCGAAGCCAAGCGAATGGCCCCTTCCCCCTCTTGGACAGGGCGGACAATCTAGAGGACGGTGTGAATAGCGACCATTAGTTTTCGCAGCTCGCTCCCCTCCATCAATATCAATATGCTTCAAATTATATGAGTCACTATAGCTAAAGTTTTCGTAAAGGTAACGCTTAGATTTTCTTACTTGACCATGCTTATGGACGAGCGTATAACGGGAACTGTTAAAAGAAACGTGCAACGGCAAGCGCCACGGCAGCACACCGCAAACTCGGAAAGCGCTTGTCAGATGAAAGGAAGTTGAGAGCTATGACGATGTTAGTTCCGCGTAGGCGTCGCAGCATGTTCGACGATTTCATGACCGATCCGTTTGATTCCTTCTTCGGCAATCTTCCGCAGCCGCAGGCAACGCCCAACCTGATGCGTACCGACATCAAGGAAACCGAAACCGGCTACGAGATCGTAATCGACCTCCCTGGCTTCGATAAGGAAAACGTCACCGCCGAGTTGAAGGAAGGCATCCTCAAGGTCAGCGCCAAGACCGCAACCCAAACCGAGGAGAACACCGACACGTTCCTGCGCCGCGAGCGTTTCACCGGCCAGTGCAGCCGCCAGTTCTATGTCGGCGAGGACATCGAGGAAGCCGACATCAAGGCTAAATTCGACAACGGCACCCTGCAGATCACGGTCCCGAAGAAGGTCGAACAGCCCAAGCTGGAGGAACCGCGCACGATTGCCATCGAAGGCTAACCAACCTGCTTACCCCTTCCGCAAGCTGTCTTACCCCCTCCTCTCCGCAGCTTGCGGTCACTCTCGCAAACCCGTGCTAAAGGGGTCTCCTTTCCCCCAACGCACGAACGGCGGCACCCAACTCGGGTGCCGCCGTTCGTTTATGGACTTTAGTTAGTAGCCCCGCCCAGATCTATTCGTCGGCCGCGGCATCCTGCCTATTAATGACGTTGATTTGCAAGCCTTCCATAATATCGAGGGCTTTTTCGTGCATGGCGGGATCAGGCGCGAGCGTGCACTGCGCATCAACGATGATGGGCACGTCAGGGCATACAGTGCGCGCGATCACGGCGTTGCTGAGCACGCACATGTTGGAAACAAGCCCCACGAGCTCGATGCTCTGGTACGGCAGCGACCCGACCTCCGTCGCTACGCGCTGTCGTTCTACCAGGCGCTCGGCCAACGCCGACGACCCGAACGTCGGCTTGCGGAACACGGTATCGGATTCGCGGAGTCGCGAGGCAACGCCTCCGTACAGCTCGTATCCCGGAGTACCTTCGATGCAGTGCGGAATAGGCAGCTTCTGCCCTTCCTGGGTCTGAAGGTAGTTACCGTGATGGGTGTCGTATGTGAAACAGACCGAATCGCCGGCTTCGCGATATTCGTCAATCTTCGCGCAAATGCGCTCGTCGAGGACTTCCGCCCCTTCAAATCCCAACGCGCCGTCAACGAAATCGTTCTGGTAATCGACGACGATAAGCAACCGCTTCATGTAGTCCCTCCCTTTAGTCCGGCCTAGCACCTCGCGGCTAGCCGAATCATCCCACATGCAAATCGGGTACGCTTAAAGCATTTGTCTATTGTTGTTCAATCGCAGCCAGTTCGTCAAGCGCCGCTCGGTAACCGCCCGCACCGTAGCTCAAGCATTTCGACACGCGGGCTATCGTGGTGGCCGAAGCACCGGTTAGCTCCTCGATCTTGGCATAAGACTTACCCGCATCCAGCAAGCGCGCAACGGCCAGGCGCTGCGAGCTTTCCTTGATCTCGCGGATGGTGAACATGTCTTCCATCAGCGCAAACAGGGTATCTTTGTCGTCAAGGGATGCGAGCACGTCGAGCAGCGCCTCGACTTCAGGCGTGCGCAAATCTGCCATGTTTCTACGCTCCAATCCTCATAAGACCGTACTCGAGCGATTCCACGAGCGCGTTCCACGATGCCTCGATGATGTTCTCGGACACGCCGATGGTGCCCCACGTTCCGTTCTCGTCGCGCAGCGTGATGGCCACGCGGGTTATGGCGTCGGTGCCGATGCTCTCGTCGAGCAAGCGCACCTTGAAGTCGATGAGCTCCATATCGTTGACCTGCGGATAAAACTCGACCAGAGCCATATGCAGCGCATTGTCCAAAGCGCCGACCGGACCGGTGCCCTCGCCTGTTGCCACATAGCGCCGGTCGCCGACGTGAATTTTGATCGTCGCCTCGGACTGCGCGTCCTTGGCCAACGCGCCCGTGTCCTCGCGGTCGTCGACGATCACGCGGAAGCTCTCCAATGTGAAATACGGCTCGTACTGCCCCAAGTTGCGCGCGATGAGCAACGCGAGCGAACCATCGGCCACTTCATAGGAATAACCCAGCGCTTCACGCGCCTTGACCTGGTCCAGTATCGGCTGGATCTTATCGGGATGGGCATCGAGGTCAAAACCGAGCGCACGCGCTTTGGCAACGAGCGACGCCTTTCCGGCCAACTCGCTCACGAGCATGCGCGAGGTATTGCCCACCTGCTCGGGGCGCTCGTGCTCGTACGCCTCGGGAAACCGCAGCATTGCGCTTATGTGGAGCCCGCCCTTGTGCGCAAAGGCCGATGCGCCCACGTAGGGCGAATGCGTCCACACCGAAAGATTGCACAGGTCGGCAACGTATGCGGCCACGCTCGTAAGCTGCGTCAGGCGCTCGGGCCCCACGCAGGCATACCCCATCTTGAGCTCGAGGTCGGCGATGACCGTAAGCAGGTCAGCGTTGCCCACGCGCTCGCCGTAGCCGTTGACCGTCCCCTGCACTTCCGTAGCGCCAGCTCGCACGGCGGCAAGAGAGTTCGCCACCGCGCACCCGCCATCGTTGTGGCTATGGATTCCAATACGCGGGCACCGCGATGACGCCGATTCGTCGTCACTTGCAACCGCTTGCACGGCGGCGCGCACGATTTCCTCGACCTCGAACGGCAGCGCGCCGCCGTTCGTATCGCACAGATCGATGGAAACGGCGCCGGCTCGCGCAGCCGTTCGCACGCATGCGAGCGCGTAATCGGGATTGGATTTGTAACCGTCGAAGAAATGCTCGGCATCGAACACGACCTCGCGCCCGTGGGATTTGAGGTACGAAACCGAATCTTCGATCATGCGCAAGTTTTCGTCCAATGACGTGAGCAGAGCACGTTCGACCTGTTCATCCCATGTCTTTCCGACGATGGCCACGATGGGGGCGCCGCACTCGAGCAAGTCGGCCAGGCCGCGATCTTCGGCTGCCGGCACGCCCTTCTTGCACGTCGAGCCGAAGGCGGCGAGCTTGGCATGCGAGAGCGGATGTTCGGCAAGCTCCTTGAAGAACGCTATGTCCTTGGGATTTGATGCGGGAAAACCGCCTTCGATAACATCGATGCCGAACTCGTCCAGCCGCCGCGCGATGCGCAGCTTGTCCTGCAACAGCAGCGAGATGCCCTCGGCCTGCTCCCCGTCGCGCAGGGTCGTATCGTACGTGATGATTCTTGTCATAGCGCCCATCGTTTCATGCTCACAACGTCGCACTATTGTACTCCAACGCGCTGGAGTGTACACCAAGCGGATTTACTTCAGCTGCCGGCGGAAGGCCACGAGCTTCTCGACGGCACCGGCCGCCGTGAGCCCCAGCGCGAACGGAGCAGCGAACGGCGCGAACGGGTTGCCGGCCAAGACGCGGCGCACGTCGTCGCTGTTGGGCATCGATGCCGAGATCTCGGTCCAGCGAGCACCGGGCGTCGATTCCTTCTGCTGCTT
>CAMPAJ010000127.1 GCA_946631805.1 uncultured Eggerthellaceae bacterium | reverse complement strand
ACAGAAGCCCGTTCTGCACGTAGAACACTGGGTTTTCGGGGTCCAGGTCAATGCCAGCAAGGGGAGTTCGGGCGCTCATCTGCGCTTCGCCCTGCACGAGCAGGGCATCGGCCCCGATGTGAGTCACGTTGCGCGAAATGCGCAGGTTCGCCACAGATGTATCGACGAACGCACGCTCGCCGATGCTCTCGAGCGACTCGGGCAAGTCGACGACGCGAAGCGCCCGATTGCTGCAGAAGGCATCGTCGCCGATTTCGACCAGGCCTTCTGGAAGGCGCACATACGCGAGCGTCGGATGGCGCTTGCACGCGCCAGGGGCGATTCGTCGGGTCCCAGGAGTGACCTCGTATTCCTTCACGTACCCGGGAAGCTCGACGAGCTCATCTTTACAATACAGTCCCGCACCGTCGATCCGGTAGAAAGCGTTTTTCTCGTCGATGAGAATAGCGCCTTGCTCGATGCGAGCTTGTGCGGGCGTCAAGTCGAACGCGTTGAATCCCAACCGCTCGATCGATGCGGGAATGAATACGCACTTGAGTCCCGCATAGGCAAAAGCGCACTCGCCGATCTCGACGAGGGAAGCAGGAAATTCGACCGATTCGAGCTGCTTGCAATGGAAGAAAGCCTTCTCGCCGATGCGCTTGACCGATGCCGGGAGTTTCAGCGACTTCAAGCCCGCCTTCGCAAACGAGAGGAGCCCCACGCTTACCAGCGTATCAGGAAGCAGAATGCTCACAAGCGATACGCAGCCGTCGAACGCGTGCTCGTCGATGACCTTGACTGGACCGCAGACGACTGCTTCGACTATCTCATCATGGCCTGCAAACAGGCCGGCCCCGAGCGAAGACACCGCCTTGCCGTCAACTTGGCCAGGCGTTTCGATACTGGCTTCGCTTCCCTCGTAAGCCACGAGGGTCGCAGTGCCGTCATCGTTTTCGAGGTACGAGTACGCGCCGCACGCAATTGGCTCGACGACGGCATCACCGCATTCGTCGGAATCGTCCTCTGCACAGGTAACGCAGCGCCACAGGTAATCATCTTGTCCGTCAGCGTTTTCGGAACGCTGTTGGACCCAGCGGCCCGAACAGCCGCCGGTCCTAACCCATCTGCCCGTAGTGCCGTCGATGCGACCGTTGCCAAAGTGGCCTTCCTCGACCCTCGGTCCGCGCCCACCGTAGGCTCCCGCACCGGTCTTGCCAAAAACGGGATCCTCGATAAATGCGGGGTTCGCAAGCTCCACGGGATTCAGGCGAACCGCCCCCACAGGAGTAGCAACGACTCGACGCGAGGCATCCGTCCCCTTTTGCTCGGCAACATCATCCACTACGTTATGCGACTCCGCTCGCTCTGCTTCCAAGCTCACGGAACCCACATCGGGCGAACGCCATCGACGGTCCGCCGCATGGCCCATGCGACTCGCTGTCTTGCCCTCCTGCATTGCCGCCCCCCCTACAGCAAACTCACAACACGCCGGGGCTTTCGTCGAAACCCCCTATATGTGCCCTTGCAAAATCCGTGCCAATTTTTCAATAATTTCACATCAAATTGTGGCTTTGACATGGGCATTAAGATTTGTTTGCACCGCAATACCCCTTATAATATGTGCATGTCGACCAAGGTATTTCACAGGGGGATTCTACCTATGGACAACACTACAGGCGCTTTGGACCTGAGCTATGCGAGCGACCTCCAATTCATTCAAGCAATGTACGAAAACGCTACGTATTGGGAGTGCATCATCGACGCGGAGCTCGACTTCTTGAACGATGGCGTTGACCCGCACCTATCCGCCTGCGTGCGCCCCGAAATTGCAGATTCTTGGATAACCTCAAGCCAAAAAGGACTCTATCCCGATCAGGTGTTTATCGTCGAGCAAATCAGCAACGAGCAATTCGAAATGGCAGAAGCCCAGAATGCGCGCCTTATCAGCGTAGCCACCCCGTTGCTCAGCAGCATCGAATCGCTCAACATGAAAAATGACTACATCTTCGAGCTCGTCGACCCCGACGGACTCTCGTATATCCAAATCGGAGATTTGCAGCTGCACCAATTCGCCGGAGAGCGCTACCTGATTTCTGAGGAACGGGTCGGCACGAATGCGCACTCGCTTTGCATGCAGTACAAGCGACCCTTCATCGTCATCGGACCCGAGCATTATTGCTTCGCGCTTCACGGCCTCATCGCCTGCGCAGCCCCAATTATTGACCAGTACGATAACGCCATCGGGGCTTTGTTGCTCACCCAGCCCATTCCGGAAGGCCCGCTGTCTTCCTCGGACCGCAAGCTGCTCATTCACGCTATGAGTCTTCTCTCGACCCTGGCCACGACTATCAGTGCGCAGCTTCGGCTGAACTCATATGACGCGCAGCTCGCCGACGCGCAGCTGAAGTACTCGAGCGCTTACCGTACCGCCCAGCAGTTCGAAGGCATTTCCGAAAGCCTGATCAGCAGCGTAAAGGAAGGCATCCTGGTGCTCGACGGAGGGTTCACCATCATGTACGCGAGCCCCGAAGCGGCACATGTGTTCAACTCGTCACCTCGCGAAATAGCGGGCGTCAGCTTATTCGAGCTTCTAGCCCACGATGACCAGGCGACGGTCGCCGACTTCCTGCTGCGCGAGGAAGCCCTTGACACGACCATAAACGGCGAAGCATACATGCTCAGCGCAAAACGACTAAGCACCGAGACGGCCGACGTCGAGACGAACGGCTTTATCCTCTCATTCAAGAAAGTTCCCAAGACCAAGCGCCCCGCGCTCGGCGCATCACGCAAGCCAACGGGCGATGCCGCGCCCACAACGTTCGCTAGCATCCTTGGCCGAAGCTGCCAAATCGAAAAGACCAAGGCCTTGGCAGCACGGTTCGCGCGAACCAACGAGAACGTGCTCATAACGGGCGAAAGCGGCACCGGCAAGGAGCTCTTCGCCCAAGCCATACACAACGCATCGTCCCCCGATGGACCGTTCATATCGATCAACTGCGCAGCCATCCCACCACGCCTGATTGAAAGCGAACTGTTCGGATACGAATCGGGCAGCTTCACCGGGGCCGAAAAAGGCGGCAAGCCCGGCAAGATCGAACTCGCCGATGGCGGCACGCTGTTCCTCGACGAGATCGGCGATATGCCGCTCGAGCTTCAGGCGACCCTGCTACGCGTGCTCGAGAACAAGCGCGTGGTGCGCGTCGGCGGCACTAACTACAAGCAAATCGATTTCAGGCTCGTCGCAGCCACCAACCAGAACCTCTCGGATTTGGTCTCGCAGAGGCTCTTCCGCGAGGACCTCCTGTACAGGCTCTCGGTGCTCTCGATTCAATTGCCCCCTTTGCGCAACCGCATCGGGGACCCGCTGTTCTTTGCGCGGTACTTCCTGAACGAATGCCAGATCAAAACGAACAACGGTGCCGTAAACCTTTCGGCCGAGGCCGAAAGGTTCATCGAAACCTATCGTTGGCCTGGCAATGTCCGCCAACTCAAGCACGCCATGTATTCGGCTTATTACACCTGCGACCGCGGCATCATCGAAATCGACGATTTCCCCGCCTTCATCGTCAACGATCTCGACATTGTCGATCCGATGCTCGCGCGGCATTCGGCCGAACCATTGCCGCAGCTAAACGAAAATCCCTCATCCAACACGCAGACTCCTGGCAATCCAGCAGGGACCCTGCCCACCCTTTCGCTCGAGGCCCTCGAGAAAATCGCCATACAGCAGGCGCTCGGCCAATGCCACGGCAACATACCCGAAGCCGCCGAGCTCCTGGGCATCAGCAAAGCCACCCTGTACCGCAAAATCAAAACACTCAAACGCTAGCTGCAAAAGGGCTCCGAACACGATGCTCCACTAAAAACCCGAGTTGGCAAAGCGCTTGAGCGGACGGAGCGTGACTTCGGCGATTCTGCAGCCACAAACTTATTAATACACATAGGCTTAGGCGCAGCCAAGCCGGAACGCACCCCGCCCACCCAAGTGCTTTGGGATACGTCGAAATTAATCAACGTTGTCAGCAAGATGGTTCCTGGGACAGGTTAGAAAAACGGGGGGGGCGGCCATAAGACCGTCCCCCGTTTGCGCAAGCTAATTGCAAGCGTACGGTTATGCGTCAGAGCCGTCAGCGGCGTACTGCTTGACGAACATGAGCAACGCGGCGGCGGCCACGCACACCGCCAGAATCACCCAAGACGCCACCGTCCAGCCTGCAGCATCGACAACTGCACCGATAATGGGAGGCCCAAGCAAGATGCCCAGGTTGAAACCGATGGACACGACTCCAAGAGCCACACCCGCGAGCTCGGGCTTCTTCACCGTCTGGGCAGTCATGGTCCACAGCACACACGGGAAACTGGCGTCGACGAACGGATAGATAATGACGAACGGCAGCAAGAACATCGGATTGCCCATGTTCATGCCCCACACCGAAACGACGCCGAACAGCGCAAGGGCAATGGCGCCGAAGAGCTTGCGGTTGCGAATCTTATTCAGAAGGGCACCCACGATGACGGCAGCCACGACGCCGCCGAGCGAGAAATAGCCGACCCACATGTTGGCATCGCCCTCGGACATGCTGAAGATCTGCGACCAGCAGGTGGCGATCCAGTTGACGAAACCGAAGCAGCCGATGCAGAAGAGCATCGTCACGGCCGACATGATCCATGCATAAGGCGACCTCATGCCTTCGACCAGCGACACGTCCTCGCTCTCGACGTCAGCATAGCTGTCTTCCGGGCGCGGACTTTTAACGCACAGCACATAGAACACGAGCGCCACGACGCACGCAGCAAGACCGAACCACCACATGCCCTGCCAACCGAAGTTGGTGGTCAGCACGCCGCCCAAGAAGAACATAATGGCCTGGGCGCCCATCTGATAAGCTGCCCAAATGCTCATGGGCAGGCCGCGCTTGGTCTCGGGGAACCACATGGCGATGATAGACGGACCGATCACCGACATCAGGCCCACGCCAATGCCTTCCACGACACGCGAAGCCATGAGCACGGGGATACTCACGGTCATGACGCCGATGATTGAACCGACAATTGCACAAATCAGGGCGATGATGCCGCCCTTCTTGGGTCCGAGCTTGTTCAACACGATAGATGCAGGAATCGCCATGACTATGCCGACGAGCGAGAACAGAGAGCTCAGCCATCCCGCCGTCGCCATATCGATACCGAACGCGCTTTGCAAGGTAGTCATGCAGGGCGCTACTTTGTTCTGAACCAGAGCCAGTGCGATTCCGGCAAAAATGGTCGCAAGCGCGACAATCCATGCCCGTTTCGTATTCATTGCTTTCCTACTCTCCCATCAATAATCCAGCACAGGCAAAATCGCCGGTGCATGCAAAGGAGCGACCCGTAAGAACAATTCAAACGGTGCCGCCCCTTTTTTCATCCGGCGTCGCGCTTTCATGATTACCGCGACGCCGTACAACTCATGTGCTTTGCCTTTTGGCTTTGCTTTTGCCGACTATTCGGCGAGCTCTGCAGCTTTAGCCGCCTCGGCTTCGATCTTCAGGTTCTCTTCGTCATACGACTTTACGAACGCGA
>CAMPAJ010000126.1 GCA_946631805.1 uncultured Eggerthellaceae bacterium | reverse complement strand
AGCGCGTGTGCGTTGCCCGGGCGCTCATCAACCATCCCGAGCTGATTCTGGCCGACGAGCCGACGGGCAATTTGGACGAGACGAACGAGAAGATCGTGCTCGACCTGTTCAGGCAGCTGCACGACGAGGGGACGACCCTTATCGTCGTCACACACGACGCCGAGGTCGGCGCTGCCGCCCAGCGCGTGATCACGCTCGAATACGGCAAGGTCACAAGCGAAGACGGCGATACGAGCTTCGGGAAGGTCGCTCGCAAGGACGTCGTGTAACGTTACTGGAACTTGCGGCCCAAACGGGCCGTCGCGAAGGAGTGCTTTTCATGGCCCGCCTGCCACGGCGGAGAAACGGAGGCAACAGTGAAAACGAATCAGGTAACGAAGGCAGTGACGGCTGCCTTGTGCGCAGGCATGCTCGCCCTATGCATGGGCCTGGCCGCATGCGGTTCGGGCGGAGCGGCGAGCTCGCCGGCGAACCTCAAGGACGGTTCCTACGTCGGACAATCGAGCACGCTCGATGCAAACGTCGACGGTGACGGCTACGTGGTCGTGTCGATCAAGGTGGCCGATGGTAAGATTGCCGATGCATCGTTCGAGGCATTCGAGCCAGATGGGACGTTGAAAGACAAAGACTACGGCAAGGATGGCGCCTACTACGCCGTTGCCCAGAAGGCCTTGTCGGCGGGCGACGATTACCTCGAGTCGTTCCTACAGACGGGCGATCCCAATGCCATCGATACGGTATCCGGCGCGACGTACTTGCACGATCTGTTCGTCGAGGCGGCCCAGTCGGCACTAGACCAAGCGGCGGAATAGGGCGCATGCGTCCATGGGCACGGTTAGCAAAGGACTATCATGACCGAACGAATCAGAAGGCGGCCGCTTATGCTGGCGGCCGCCGTATTGGGTGCTGTGCTTGCAATCGGGGTCGTGACGTTTGCCGGCCCTTGTGTTCATGACGACGGCTCTGCGTCCACCTGTTCTTCCGCGGCGCAGGTCATCGTCGCCTTGGGCGCGGGAGCATGCATCGCCATGCTCGCTGGGCTTGCGCTGCCAAGCGAATCTGGCGCGGGGGCTTGTTCTATCGCAGGCGCCCTTCTTGGCGCTTTGGCGGCCCTGCTTCCAGGGAACGCGCTTGCGCTTTGCATGATGCATACCATGAGATGCTGGCTCGTTATGCAGCCGTTTGCGCTGGTGTGCGGAGTAGCGATTCTCATCGTCGGCGCCGTGCAAGCTGTGCTGCTGTTCAGGCGGGCTCGGAGTTGATGGAATGAACATGCATACGTTGCCATGGGCAAACTTACGGCACCGCCTAACTAGAACTATCGGGCTATCGGCCCTGGTGGCACTGCTAGCCATAATTGCGCTTGGCGGTGCGCTCGTCATGTCGAGCCTGCAAAACGGCCTACAGAGTCTCGAGGCGCGTTTAGGGGCCGACATCATAGTCGCCCCGGCCGAGGCAAAATCAAAGAGCAATCTGGAATCCGTCCTACTTGACGGGACGCCAGGATACTTCTATATGGACAAATCCTACTACGATACGGTGCGTGGGCTCGAAGGCGTCGAGAAGGCATCGCCGCAGTACTATCTCGCAACGGTCAAGGCGGGTTGCTGTTCCATGCCGGTCCAGGTCATCGGGTTCGATCCTCAGACGGATTTTAGCGTGCAGCCATGGATTGCCCGCTCCTACACCGACGAGCTCGGTCGGGAAGATATCGTCACGGGAAGCAATATCACGGGCACAGCCGGGAGCACGGTTTTGTTCTATGGCGTGGAATGCCGCATCGTCGCAAGGCTTGACGAGACGGGCACGGCGCTCGACAACGCCGTGTTCGCCACGAATGAGACGCTTCAGGACCTTATTGCAGGCTCGCAGAAGCAGGGCATATCGGTACTAGCCGATAACGACCCGGCACAGGTTATCTCGACGGTTCAGGTCAAGGTGGCGGATGGCTACCGCGTTGCCGATATAGCCGATTCCATCAACCTCAACGTGCGCGGGGTTACGGCGGTGCAGACCAAGGCGATGACGTCGGGCGTGGCCGATAGCGTCTCCGGCGCCGCGGGCGTCATACGCGTGCTCATGATAGCGCTGTGGGTGTTCGCCGCCGCTATTCTCGTTATCGCGTTTTCGGTCCTCGGCCGCCAGCGCTCGCGCGAGTTCGCGATACTGCGCGTCATAGGGGCTTCGCGCAGGGCGCTTTCGCGCTTAGTCGTTACTGAGGCCCTGATCATGAGCATTGCGGGAGCATTGGTCGGATGCGTTGCAGCCATTGGCCTTGTGTGGGCTTTTAACGGCGCGCTCGAGTCGGCTTTGGGGCTTCCGTTCCTCATGCCCGACGTGCCGACGTTGGCGGCTGCGGCTGCAATTGTGTTCCTCGTGACCGTCGTTGCAGGGCCGCTTGCATCCGTCGTCTCGGCATCGCGGTTGTCGAAGGTCGATGTCGGCACGAGTATGAGGGGGGAATAGCCCATGGCCGATTCTGTTGTCGTGGCCCAGGGCTTGGGAAAGCAGTTCTTCCGCAAGGGGAGGGACTCGGCCCGCTATTTCGATGCCGTGCTCGATGCCGATATGAGCCTTCGCAGCGGAGAGCTCGTCGTGCTCATGGGGCGCTCGGGGAGCGGCAAGTCCACGTTTCTGAACATGCTCGGCGGCTTGCTCGAGCCTACGAGCGGAGACGTGCTCGTGGCAGGGCAGCGCCTGTATGCGCTTGACGATGCCGAGCTCTCGAAGTTCCGCAATGCGCACATCGGCGTCGTACCCCAGGGGCAAACCGTACTGCACAGCTTATCGGTTGTTCAAAACGTCATGCTGCCCGCTGCTCTATACGGCCACGTTCCCGAAGCCGAAAGCGCGGCGCTCGACCTGCTCGACTCGCTGGGGCTGCGCGACCTTGCAGACAGTTGCCCATCCGAGTTGTCGGGCGGGGAAGCGCGTCGTGTCGCCATCGCACGCGCGCTCATGATGAAACCGCAGGTGGTCCTCGCCGATGAGCCGACTGCCGATTTGGACGACGAGAACACGCACATCGTGCTCGGCCTGCTCGCGAATGCGGCGCGCAACGGCGCGGCCGTGCTCGTCGTCACGCACGAAGCCGACGCAAAGCCGTATGCAGATCGCGTTTTCACGATGGACGCAGGACGGTTGGCGGAAAGCCGGGCGCAGTCTTGAGCCCCGTGGCCTGGCTATCAAGGCGAGGCGCTTCGCTTGAGGCGGATCACTGCGAACCCGTACAGGGCTCATGACGTCATGATGGTCTTGTTGTCATCGTTGGGCGGGGCATGCCTGAAGCGCATGCACGTGTAGTAGACTACAGTTTCAAACGCAAGTTCAAGCTCTACTAACGAGGAGAATCCATGAGCAACGAAGGCAAGAACGTAAAGGTTCACTATGTGGGAACGCTCGACGATGGGACGCAGTTCGATTCTTCGCGCGATCGCGGCGAGCCGCTCGCGTTCACGTGCATGGCCGGGCAGATGATTCCCGGTTTTGATGCAGCAGTCAACCAAATGGAGGTCGGGCAGACGATCACGGTGAAGATCCCGGCTGCCGAGGCATATGGCGAGCCCGATCCCAAGATGATTATCCGCATGCAGTTCGAGGCTCTTCCCGGTTCCGAAAAACTCCAGGTCGGACAGCATCCCGTCCTCGCAACCCCGGACGGCCGTCCCGTGCCGTGCGTCGTCGTGGCCAAGGACAACGAAACCATAACGTTCGACATGAACCATGAGCTCGCAGGTAAGGACCTCACGTTCGAGATCGAGCTTCTGGAAGCCGAATAGCCTACGGCGGTTCATGAGTATCCGACAAAATAACGGTCGTGGCTCCAGGCGGGACGAAGCGAGCACGCGCCCCCGCGCCAAGAGGAACATCGCCGAAGGCACCATACGCGATTCCGGCAGCATCTTGGACGCAGGGCGGTCCAAGAGGCGCTCGACGCCTCCCGAGGCTGACGGCGCTCCATCGGGCGAGTCGGTTTTCGCGAGCATGCCCAAAAAGCCCAATCCGGCGAGAGCCTTCATAAACTCGTGGTTCGACAGGCTCGTCGGCGCTGTTTCGGAAGGCAACCTTGCCGGTCAGGACGAGGAGTATGCGGCGGGGCGCACGTCGCGCGATTTCGTATGGAATACGGCGGGATTCGCGGCGTGGGGCATGGTGTTTCCCATGCTCACCATCGTCGTCACGTGGCTTGCCGGCGTCGAGCGCGCCGGCATGTTCTCGTTTTCGTTCGTCGTAGCCAACCTGCTCTACATCCTTGCAAGCTACGGCGTGCGCACCTACCAGGTCTCCGACATAGACGAATACCATTCGTTCGCCGATTACCAGGCCAATCGCCTTGGAACCTGCATTGTAATGCTGTTGGTGGGTATGGCGGTATGCGCCGTAATGGGGTATACGGGCGAAATGTTCACGATGAGCATGGGCGTGTTCGCGTTCAAGGCCATCGACGCTTTCGGCGAGGTGTACGAGGGACGCCTGCAACAAGTCGACAAGCTCTACTTGGGAGGCATATCGCTCGTCATACGCTCGGTGATGGGTTTCTTGCTCTTCGCCATCTTGCTTGCCGTGACGCAGGATCTGGGCATGGCGGCAATCGCCATGGCCATCGGCGCGGCGTGCACGCTCGTGTTCGTCACGATTCCGCTGACGATGTTCGAGACCCCCAAGTCGTCTCCGCTCAACATGCACTCGGTACAGCTCCTGTTCAAGGAATGCTTCCCGGTGTTCCTGGCGTTATTCCTGTACGCCGTCGTCGACAACATGCCCAAGTTCGTCATGCAGGGCGCATCCTTGCCTTACGACAACCAGCTGTATTTCAACGCGCTGTACTTCCCGGCACAAGCCATTCTCATAACGGTCGGCATGATATACAAGCCTCTGCTGGTAAAACTCGCCAACGTGTGGGCCGACGAATCCAGGCGCTCTCGCTTCGACATGGTAATCGTAGCCATGATGCTTCTTATCGTGGGAATAACGGTCGTGGGCGTGTTGTTCATGAATTGGATCGGGATTCCCATCATGAGCTTCATGTACGGTTTGGACTTCGAACCGTACAAGCAGTTGTCGTTCATCATGCTGGCCGCTGGCGGCGTCACGGCTGCCATAGATTTCCTGTATCAGGTCATCACCATCCTAAGGCGGCAACAGGTTGTCGTGGGGCTTTATCTCATAACGTTCGGGTTCTCGCTTCTCGTGCTCATACTCATGACGACGATGATGAAGCTCGAAGGCGCGGTAGTGGGATACCTGATCGTCATGAGCATCCTGCTTATTCTTTTGCTGCGCGAGTACATAACGCAACGATTGAAGTTCGCGAAAGGCGGTAGGCGCTGATGGGTGATTTGTCCAAGCTCAAAATTGCCATAGGTCAAGTGCGCATAGTCGAGGGACGGCCCTCGACGAACGAAGCCAGCTGCGATGCGATGATCGAGCGGGCCGTCGATGCGGGCGCCGATGCGCTCGTCGTTCCCAATTCCCTGACCGACGAGAACGATGTGCGCATTATCGGGCTCAACGATTCCCGTATCGACGTCGCGGGGGACGTCGTCGTTCTCGATGCGGGTGGC
>CAMPAJ010000125.1 GCA_946631805.1 uncultured Eggerthellaceae bacterium | reverse complement strand
TCTCGCTGAAAACGCGCCACCGGCGCGTTTTCCGGGCGCTCGAACCCTGCAGAATTCTACTAATCATTTTCTTTAAAATGGACGCGCCGGGGGCGAGGCTCCCGGCGCTGGCCGTCGCCGGGCCCGGACACCGGCTCTGCAGAACTGTCGCGAAGACCCGAGCGATCATGCCACCGGGCCTGGCGGCGTCCGCTTATCACTTATAGGTTGATGCCCATGCTCCGTAGAATTCTGTCGAAGGCGGACGCCGGGCGACTCAAAGGCCAGCTCCACCGCGAGGAAGGAGTTGCATGAAGAGAGCCGAGATAGCGGCGTACGAGCTGTTCTGCGGGATAGACGTGGGCAAGGCCCGCCACTACGCGGTCGTCCTCGACCGGGACGGGGACGACCCGGTCATGCGCAGACCTGTCGCCCAGGACGAGGCGGAGCTGAGGGCGCTGCTCGGCGAGGTCGCCTCGCTCGGGCGGGCGCTCGTGGTGGTGGACCAGTTCGGCTCGTTCGGGAGGCTGACCGTGGAGGTCGCGCGCAGCGAGGGGCTCGACGTCGCGCACATGCCCCCCGGGAAGTTCGGCCAGGTGGCCGCGACGTACGGCGAGGGCAAGTCGGACGCCAAGGACGCGTTCATAATAGCCGACACGGCCCGCAGCCAGCCGCGGCACATAAGCCCCCTGCCCGAGCGCGGCGAGGCCCTGGCCGAGCTCAAGGCGCTCTCGGTGGCGCGCGACGTCGCGGTATGCGAGAGGTCGAGGCTCTACAACCGCATCCACGACGCGATGGGCCAGGTCTGCCCCGCTCTCGAGCAGCTGTTCGACAAGGAGAAGCTGCACAACGACCTGGAGATCCGCCTCGTCGCCAAGTACGGCGGCCCCGCCGGCTTCCGCAGGGCCGGGCGCGCGAGGGCCTCGCGGTGGGCGGCCTCGCTCAGGTACCACGCCGCGAACGGCCCGGCGAAGGTCGACGAGGTGTTCGAGGCCATCGGCCGCCAGAGCGTGGCGATGGCCGCCTCGGGGGTCCTCGAGGACCAGATCAGGAAGTACGCGAGGCGCGTCATCGAGCTCAACGCGGAGGAGGCGGCCCTCGACGCGGCGATCGCGCGGGCCGCGGCGCTGGTGCCCGAGGTGGCCGTGCTCAAGAGCGTCCCCGGGATCGGCGACGTCTGGGCCGCGGTGATCGCGGCCGAGGTGGGCGACGTCTCCCGGTTCGCCGACGCGTCGCACCTGGCGTCGTACGGCGGCGTCGCGCCCGTCAAGGACGAGTCCGGGAGCAGCGTCTCCAGGAAGAAGAAGCGGAAGGGGGGCAACCGGAGGCTCAAAAACGCCCTGATCAACTCGGCCGAGCGCGCCGTCGCCTGCGACGATGTCGCGAGGGCCTACTACGACAAGAAGCGCGGCGAGGACGAGAAGGGGCACAAGCAGGCGATCCGCGCCCTCGCGCGCAGGCGCGTAGACCTCATCTACGCGCTCCTGTCGGACGGCGCGCTCTACGAGCCGTCCGCCGGCGCAGCGAGTTAGCGGGCGAAGCATCCATATACTCACTGCCACCTGAATTCTACCAGGGGCGCGCCGCCGCATGCCCTGAAATCTCCGGTTGCGACAAGGCGGCCGTGAAGCTTTGGTGTGCAAATTGTTAATAGGTTGATCGCTCACGACCCCCGCCTCCCCCTCACACAGCTTCGTTGTTCCGATCGGAAATTGTTCAATTGGCCTAGGCTGCCGTCTCACCATCTTGGGAATCATGCTCGGGGCATAGCGCGTGGGATCGTCGATACACGCAGGCCCACACGCCTGGAAACTGAGTTGCGAGATACGTTCTCCCGACTCATTCCCGAGAGTGCGTTACCATGGTATGGCGCGAAAATGGGCGCGTCCTAACGCGAGGGGGAAGCATTGGGGCTTAAGGCTACAACCGACCCAGTCGTAATACTCGGCTTTGGCACCGCTTCGGCGAGCGCTGTGCTCGAGCTGCGCGCAGCTGGGTATTCGGGACCCCTTGCCGTAGTGACCGACGGTGAGCCTCGACCGTATAGTCCGGTTCTTACATCGTATTATGCTGGCGGGCGTATTGAGCGTAGCCAGTGCAATCCATGGAGCGACCTCGGTATTCCGAGCCTCGTGGACGAGCTGATTGCCCATGCACGTCCGAGTGGACTCGATGTTGAGAAACGCGAGGTCGTTCTTGAGGACGGGCGACGGCTCAAGTACTCAAAGCTCCTCATTGCCACAGGCGCCCATCCAGTGGCGCCGGGATTCCCGCAATCAGCTCCGTATGAGCCTCATGTGCTCCGAACTTTGGACGACGCCGATCGGCTCAGTCGCGCGCTCGCTGCCGGGCGGTACCAAAACGTACTCGTAGCGGGCACTTCGATGGTTGGGCTCAAAGTCGTCGAAACCTGCCTTGATCGCGAAGCGCACGTGACGCTCCTCGGGCGCAGCCCGCATATTCTCAGGAACTCGGCGCATCCAACCATAGCCGCGCAGTTCGAACATCTGCTCGAGCAACATGGCGTTGCGCTACGCTTGGCGCAAACTGCCACGCGGTGCGATTGCCGCAGCAAGACAGACAGGTGCACGGTGACGTTTGAGCGGGGCGGCTCCGCGGCATTTGATCGAAACGGCATTAATGCATGTGGCCGAAACGAAGGCGAAGCACTTGACCAGGGCGACTCCGAGCGCTTTGACGAAATCGTGCTCGCGCAGGGCGTCAAACCTAACCTGGATTTCGTGCCAACGGGGGCAATCGAGATTGACCAGGGCCTAGTCGTCGACTGCTTCATGCGCACGAGCGCGCCCGACGTTTTCGCTGCGGGCGACGTTGCGCAGGCGTTCGATTTGACCACTGGCCAAAAACGCATCATCGGCCTGTGGCAAAACGCCGTGCAGCAAGGACGCTGCGCGGCGCGCGCAATTGCCGCCGAGCTCGCCGGCCGTTTCCCCATGCAACCGTTTGCAGGATCGATTCCCTCGAACGTCATTCACGTCGGGGATATCCTGTTCGCTTCAGCTGGCACGATTGCCGATGGAAAAGGCAAAAGGCTGGACTTCCAAGAGCGCAACGGCACTCCCCTGCTGCTTGTTTACGAGGAGCAGGGCGACGGGGAACGACTCGTAGGCTTCAATTTGCTTACAGCCGCAACACCCCAAGACCGAAGCGATGAACCCGCTAACCTTATCGGCCGCTATAGAGCAGAAATTCGCAAAACGTATTTGGACCGAGAGTGAGCGTGAATAACATGGGCAATGTTAACGAACTCAAATTAAAGGGAAAAATCCCAGGACCCGACACCGGCATCGAAATACGCAAGTCGGTGTGCGCGATCTGCGACCCCGGGACGCAATGCGGACTTGATCTTTACGTCAAGGAGGGAAGAATCATCAAGGTCGCGGGCACGAAGGAAGCACCGCATTCCCACGGCACGCTGTGCAGCAAGGGCGCCGCAATGAGGCAATACGTGTACAGCCCCGACCGCGTGCTCACCCCGCTACGTCGCACGGGCGAACGTGGATCAGGCCAGTTTGAACCCATAAACTGGGATGAGGCCCTCGACGAAATCGCATCCAAGCTCAATGCCATAAAGAGCGAGTTCGGGCCAGAATCGGTCATGTTCTTCTCGGGCTACGCCAAATGGGCGCGCGCCTATCTCATGCGCTTCGCGCTTGATTTCGGCTCGCCCAACTACCTGACCGAATCGAGCACGTGCGCGACGGCCATGATCATGGCGCAGCAGCTCACGTACGGAACGCCAGCGGCCGCTGACTTGAAGAACACGAATTGCGTCGTCTATTGGTCGCATAACCCCTCGGCTACGAAAGGTCTCAATCTGGCCGGCATCAACCAAAAGCTCGACGCCGGAACAAGCGTGATCGTCATCGACCCGCGCGTAACCGACCTAGCTCAGAGAGCTGACGTGTTCTTGCAACTTCGCCCTGGCACCGACGGCGCGCTTGCCCTTGCATTCGGGCACGTCATCATCGAGGAAGGGCTGTACGACCGCGAATTCGTGAGCACCTGGTCGGTCGGATTCGACGAGTACCGCACGCTCGTTGCGGACATGAGCCCCGAAAAAGCTGCGGATATCTGCGGGGTCAGCGCTGCGGACATTCGTGCCGCCGCCCGCCTTTATGCCTCGGCCAAGCCGGCCTGCATCCATTTCAGCGCCGCCCCGGTCGTGCACCACACGAACGGTGTGCAGAATTACCGCGCGGTCTTCTGCCTCATCGCGCTCACGGGCAACCTCGACATCGCTGGCGGCAACCGTATGAACCCGCCATCCCTCGTGCACCAGCCAGGTGGTTTCCCCACACGGGAACGCGAGTTCACCGGCGCAAGCCGCTTGGCCGACCTACCCGATCGCATAGGCTCGGAGCGCTTCCCCGTCTGGGCGCGCCTATGCAACGAAGCGCAGGCATGCGACATACCGCGCCAGATTAAGACCGGGGATCCTTACCCGCTCAAGGCGCTGTTCGCACTCGGCCTCAATCATCGAATGTGGCCGGGATCGCAGGATTTCCTGGAGCAGATCTGCAAGCTGGACTTCATCGTCGACGCCGACCTGTTCCTCACCGACAGCGCCAAATACGCCGACATCGTGCTACCTGCCTGCAGCTCGGCGGAACGGCGCGAGATCCGTTGCTGGCCCATGGGCTACGTGCAATTCACGCAACCGGCCATCGAGCCTCTCGGGGAATCATTGAGCGACGTGCAGATTCTTTCAGCACTTTCGAAAGCGATGGACCTCGGTGATGAGCTTCTGGAAGCCGGCATCGAAGCCTGCGTGGAATGGATGCTCGAACCGAGCGGCCTCACCGTTGCCGAGCTCGACAAGCATCCCGAAGGCATGTGGGTCCCCAATGCCAAGCCTCCTGCCGAGCGCAAATACCTTAACGGCGGGTTCAGGACTCCATCTGGCAAGGTCGAGTTCGTGTCGGGCCTGCTCGCGGAATACGACCTCGAAGGGTACGAATCGCTTCCCGTCTACCGCGAGCCCGCAATGAGCCCAGCATCACGCCCCGACCTCGCCGCCGAATTCCCACTTGTCTTGAGCCTTGGAGCGCGGTTGCCAATGTATCAGCATACTCGCACATTCCGCCTGCCGTGGACCCGCTCGCTCAGCCCTGAGCCACATGCCGACATCAACGCCGCCGATGCCGCAGCAGCTGGTATAGAAGACGGTGCCTGGATGCACATCATCACACCGAAAAGCCAGGTGACGGTTAGGGCGCATGTCACGGCAATCGTACGCGAGAGAGATGTTCACCTGTACCACGATTGGCCACAGGCCAACGCAAACGATTTAATAGAAGGCGACTATCTGGACCCGATATCGGGCTTTCCCGGTTACCGTTCATCGCTTTGTCGGATCGAGCCCGCCGACAAAGCTAACGCACCCGATACGGCGACATCGACCGCGATTCCTTCGCCCTCGCAAACAGGACTAGGGACTAGATAAGAATGAATGGAGCACGTTATGGCGAAGAAAACACTCTGCTTCGACTCAGCTAAATGCGTCGGCTGCTATGCCTGTGCCGTCGCTTGCATGGATCAAAACGACATTGACATTGCACACGG
>CAMPAJ010000124.1 GCA_946631805.1 uncultured Eggerthellaceae bacterium | reverse complement strand
GCGAGGCCGTGCGCCGTGTCGCCAAGAGCCACAAGATCCGCACCGACACCGGCATCGAGCTCACCTTCCCGGCCGAATACAGCCGCAACCCTGAATACCTCACGTTCACGAGCGAAGCCGACGGCACGGTCACAATCCAGCTTAAGAACATCGGCTCGATCGAAAACCGCTAACGCATCGGAGCAAAGCTGGTGAAAAGGTGCCGCGTTTTAGCCCGCTCGTCCCCGCGGGAAAATGATTTCGCGCGTTGACCAGCCCCGACCGATTTCCCCGCGGGGAAACCGGTTTCCTCCGGGGAAGTTGATTCGGGGAGCTGGCTTCCTCTCCCAATCAATTTCCCCGCGGGAAAATGATTTCGGCACCTGACCAGCCCCGACCGATTTCCCGCGGGGAAGGAGCCACGGCTAACTTTCCGACCGATTTCCCACGGGGAAACTGATTTCCCCGTGGGAAACCGGGTTCCCCGTGGGAAAATGGTTGCGCTTAGCAAGAGGGTTCGCGAAAGGGGCGCACATGCAATTCGATTTCCAAACGATGCTCGACCGCAAGGGGAAGGACGCCATGGCGGTCGAGGCGCTCGGCACGTTGGGCTTCGCCCCCGCCGCGCCCAAGGACGGCTACGATGCCATCCCCATGTGGGTGGC
The DNA here is from genome assembly GCA_946631805.1 of uncultured Eggerthellaceae bacterium. The sequence continues at coordinate 4,948 of CAMPAJ010000124.1, read as the reverse complement.
CGACATGAATTTCCCCACGGCGCCGAGCATCGTGCGCGCCATCGTCGAGCGCGCGCAGCACCCGGCGTTCGGCTACTTCATGCCTTCCAAAGCGTATTTCGACGCCATCATCGGCTGGCACGAGCGGCGTCACGGCGCAAGCGGCATCGAGCCCGAGCACATCGGCTACCAGACCGGCGTGCTCGGCGGCCTCGTCTCGGCCATCTGCGCGTTCACGGCACCAGGCGACAAAGTCCTCGTGAACAGCCCGACCTACATCGGCTTCACGAACGCGGTCCTGCGCTGCGGGCGCCAGCTCGAGCACAGCCCGCTCGTTCGCGACGAACAGGGCGTATGGCGCATGGACTACGAGGACATGGGCCGTCGCATCAGCCAAAACAACATCAGCCTCGTCATCATGTGCTCGCCGCACAACCCGTGCGGGCGCGTGTGGGAGCGCTGGGAGCTCGAACGCGCGGCCGAGGTGTTCGCCGCTCACGACGTGACGGTGGTCGCCGACGAGATCTGGTCCGACATCCTGCTCGACGGCAGCAGGCACATCCCGTTCCACGCGGTGAGCGACGACGCGCGCAAGCGCACCATCACGCTGTGCGCGCCGTCCAAGACGTTTAACCTGGCTGGGCTCATCGGAAGCTACGACATCGTGTTCGACCGCCGGCTGCGCGAACGGCTGCACGCGCAGGGTGCCACGACGCACTACAACGACATGAACGTGCTTTCCATGCACGCCCTCATCGGCGGTTACAGCGACGAAGGCGCCGCCTGGGTCGACGAGCTCGTGCAGGTGCTCGCGCACAATGTGCACCTCGTCTGCGATTTCGTCGACGCGACGCCCGGCCTCGAGGCAGCGCGGCCCCAAGGGACCTACATGATCTTCGTCGACTGCACTGGCTGGTGCGCCGCCCACGGCAAGACGCTCGACGAGCTCGAGCGCGCGCTCTGGGACGTGGGCATCACCGTGCAGGACGGCCGCATGTTCCACGGCCCCTGCCACATTCGCATGAACGTGGCGCTCCCCACGCACAAAATCGAGGAAGCGCTCGCCCGCATGGCCACCGTCTTCGCGGGATAAAGGGTGGGAAAGGGAAAAGGCGAGTCGCATTTATCGCAAACGATAGCTACCGTTCAGCCCCAGCAGCCCTGTTCGGGAGGGCGATGGGGTCGTGAGCGATTCTGCAGCCACCTTTCCTGAAATCCACTTAGGTTAGGCGAAGCCAAGCGAACGACCCCATCGCCCTCCCGAACAGGGCGGACGAGCGAGAGGCACATGCAATCAGCAGCCAAATAAACTGCCCCAGCAGCCATTTATCCCGTTAGCCCATAGATGCTATGATGGGAAGTGCACGCGCAGGGCGCGCGCATCGAGCCAACGCATCGGAGGACTTCATGGGCATTGCAAAGCCGGCGGACCGCACAGTAGACGACAAGCGGCGTCCTCTTTCGTTGCACTCGCTCATCAAGGCGTTTTGGGGCCGGCTTTATGTTTACGAGCTTCCCGAGCGCATCTCGACGTTTGGGTTCGTGCTCGCGGCCATCGCGTGCCTTTCTTTCACCCAGCTCGGTTTTTGTAGCATCGGCATCATCGATTCCAATTCGGTCTACATCATGATGGTGCTGGCGCCGCTTGCCATGGGCGCCTTGCTGCTCGGCCCGTTCGGCGGCGCCGTGGTGGGCTTGTTCACGGGGTGCGTGGTCTTTGCACACGCGATATTCCTCCCTCTCGATGGCTACGAAGTGTATTTCATGACGCCGCTGAACACGTTCGTCATGCTTGCGTTCATCGGAGCGTTGGCGGGCTTTCTGTTCTTCCGCGCGCTTGAAGGCGTCGAGCGCGGCACCGCGCGCGCGGGTCGCATCGCCGTGGTATGTGCCATCACGTCAGTCGTGGCCACGCTGCTCGTTCTTCTTAACACGCTTCTCGCGTACGCCAACTTCGAAGAGCTTTCCGAAATCCTCAGCTACCTGACAATCAGCCCTCTTGGCATGGCGCTACAGGCGCTCATCGACGCCGTCGTCATGTTCGTGCTCTGCCTTATCGCCGATGCGTTCGTGCGAAATACCTCGACCTCCACGAGCGACCGCACGCTGCTCACCGTGTTTCGTTACTGGTTGTTCGTCGTCTCTGCCATAGTGTTCATGCTGGCGAGCGGTTTCTTTTTCTCGATGGCGACCCTGCAGGCGCAAGGGCGGGCCGAGACTCTCATGAGCGGCGAGATACAGTACCTAAAGACTCAGATATCGTTAAGCGATCAGGTTGACCCAAAAAGCCTGCTCTATGGCTACGATGTCGCGAGCGATGGCTCGGTCGCCATTACCGACAAACTGGGAATCATCAAAGCGACGGCCGACGAGGTGCTGTTCCCCGAAGGCAAGTCAATCGTGGGTTGCCTCGGCTTCGAGGGTGCGGAAGAAGCCCCAGAGGAATTCTTTAACCTAATAGGGGCGGAAAACAGCGCGATAATGCTGCAGACGCCCACCGCAGACGGCTCTACAAGCCTGGATTTCTCGTACCTCGTCGCGACGGAGTACGATGACGGCTACATCGTCATGATGCGCTCCTCCGATATGGTCTACTCGTCCAGGTTCGGCATCATGGCGTCATCGACGCTCCTCGCGATCCTGCTTATCGGCGCCATCGCCCTCGTGGCGACGGTGCTGCTCAACCATGTTGTCGTGCGGCGCATCGACGAGACGAATGACACGTTGGAAAAGATCACGGGCGGCAATCTGAACGAGCGCGTGCGCGTGCACGGCAGCCGCGAGTTCACGTCGCTTTCCAACGGCATCAACACGACGGTCGCGGCGCTCAAGGACTCCATCGACGAAGCGGAGCAGCGCAACGCCCAGGAGCTGCTCACGGCCAAGGCCATCCAGGAGTCGGCCCTGCCGCGCGCGTTCCCGCCGTTCCCCGAAATCGACCGGTTCGACATCTACGCTTCGATGAAGACGGCCAAGGAGGTCGGCGGCGATTTCTACGACTTTTTCCTCATCGACGACGACAAGCTGGGGTTCGTCCTGGCCGACGTGTCGGGCAAGGGCATCCCGGCCGCGCTGTTCATGATGACCTCGAAGACCCAGATTCAAAACTATATGGAAGCCGGCCTGCCCGTCGACGAGGCCATCAACGCAGCCAACCATCAGCTGTGCCTGGGCAACGACGCTGGCATGTTCGTGACCGTGCTCGCATGCGTGCTTGATTACCGAACCGGCGCGCTCGAGTACGTCAACGCAGGTCACAACCCGCCGCTGATGCTGCATGACGGCACGTGGGAATGGATGCGCGAGGTTTCGGGCATGCCGCTGGGGCTGTTCGACGGCATTCCGTACAAGCTGTGCCGCCGCCAGCTCGAGCCGGCCGACATGATGTACTTGTACACCGACGGCGTGACCGAGGCCATGAACGTCAAGGGCGAGCTGTTCGGCGAGGAGCGGTTGGAGGAAACCCTGTGCCGCTACGCCGGCATGAACGCGCGCTCGGTCGCCGTGGGCGTGCGCCGCGCCATCACCGACTTCACGCTCGACGCCGAGCAGTCCGACGACATCACGATCCTCGCGCTGAAGTACGGCGTGCCGCCCGAGAAGCGGGCCATCATGATCTTGGAGGCCAGGGTGAATCAGCTCGTGCACTTGAACAACTTCATCCACGAGGAGCTGCACCGCCGCGGCGCCCCCAAGTGGGTGAGCAATCCGCTCGGCATCGCCGCCGAAGAGCTGTTCGTCAACGTGTGCCACTACGCGTACCCCGACGCGACGCCCGAAAACCCCGGCGAGGTCCGCATCGGCTTCGAGTACGACGCGACGCCGCCATCGCTCACGGTCACGATCAGCGACGACGGCATCCCGTACAACCCGCTTGCCAAGCCCGATGCGGTCACGCCCGACGACATCGCGGAAGTGCCCATCGGCGGCCTGGGCATTCTCATGGCCAAGAAGAGCGTCGACTACATGGACTACCGCCGCGAGGGCAATTCCAATGTGCTGACGTTCCGCAAGGGCTGGTAGCGCGACTCGCCGAGCCCGACGCGGTCACGCCTGACGACACCGCGGAAGTGCCCTAGAGCGGCCTGGTCGTGGGCGCGTTGCCGCCGCCGAGCACGAAGCGGATGCGCTCCTCGAGACGCTCGGCGGTGACGATCTCATCGAACAGCGGCGTTTGCATGCCGTCGCTCACGAACACGATGTAGGGGACGGCCGCCACGGCGAACTTGATGCGCAATTTCTTCTGCTCGTCTATGTTGACGATGCAGAACTTCACTTCGCCTTCGAATACGTCGGCGAGCTGCTCGAACGTGGGGACCATGTCGTCGCATAGCGTGCACCAGCCCGCCGTGAACTCGATGACGCACGGCAAGTCGCTGTTCAGCACTTCCTCGTCGAAATTCTCTTCGGTGATGATGTTGAGCATGTGGGCCTCCTCGGGTTGTTTTCGCCATTATCGCATAGGCGAGCGCGTCCGAGGGGAAGGGGAAACGCTCATGCAGCCAATCAGGCTCGTCATCATCGGGGACATACCTTTCATATGAAGTGTATGTCCCCGATGATGAAAGGGCATGAGGGTTCGATGCGGGAAAGGGGGCAAAGGGCTCTTTTCGCCCAGTGGGCAAGATGCGCTAAAATTTCCCAATCAACCAAACTATGAACCAAGAGAGAGAAGGGGTTGCACATGAAGGTGCTCATGATCAACGGGAGCCCGCGCAACGAGGGCAACACGCAGCTCGCGCTCGACGAGATGCGCGCCGTGTTCGAGGCTGAGGGCATCGAGGTCGAATACGTGCAGGTCGGCAAGGAGGTCGTGCGCGGGTGCGTGGCGTGCGGCGGATGCAGCAAGCTCGGCAAGTGCGTGTTCGACGACGCGGTCAACCAGATCGCGCCCAAGTTCGAGGAAGCTGACGGCCTGGTCGTCGGCTCGCCGGTGTACTACGCTTCCGCGAACGGCACGCTCGTGAGC